>CANDMD010000208.1 GCA_947385725.1 uncultured Lachnospiraceae bacterium
ATATGGCAACAGAGATGGTTAGATACGCGAACAACAACATCCTGGCACAGGCAGGTCAGGCAATGTTGGCACAGGCTAACCAGGCTAACCAGGGTGTCCTTTCCTTACTCGGCTAATCAAAGCGGCATAATTAAATATGTTGCATAAGTAAATATGTAGTATGAAAGAGGCTGGCGTCTGCCAGCCTCTTTTTAAAAAAATCCAGTTCCGCGGATGGAAATTTTCCTGATAAAAAACAGACTGGCCGGAGGACGGATATGACAGTTACGCAGTTGAAAAAGCTGACTATATTTCATTTGAATGAAACTGAATTTAACAATGCGGATGTAAAGAACAGCTGTCTGGTGCAGACCCAAACCTCATATGTAGCATATGTATTGAATTCCGCAGTGGAAGACAAGGAACTTCTCTCCCAGGTTGGGGAAAAGGACAGCACCACTTCCGCAGACCTGGGGGAGAGATTACCCGTGGTCTATCTCTCTGGAGGGGTGAAGGGTTTGGAAGCCAGGGCAATAGACTATGTCGGAATGATGGAACTGGTTTCCGCTTCTGTTGTGGCAGTGCTTTTTCCTAAGCGGCTGATTTGGGAGACCGGCGGCTTTCATCCCATGCTGTCTGCAAAAAATAATTATGAGTTCCTGTGCCGTATGGCCAGGGCAACTGGCCAGTGCAGGGTGTTTTTTTTGACAGGGGGAGTGGATATCCACGGGGAAGAAGAGATGCCGGATGCCGGGGGAGCTGCCCTGACTCTTGCCTATGTGATACGGCGCCATATGAATGATTTACATACACTGGGGGCGACAGATAGAGTATTAACCACATTCTATGAATATGCCAGAACAAAAAATGCTTTTCAGGAATTTCAGCAGAACTTAAACCTGTTTCTGTCGGATCCTCGGTTATATGGAAAATATGCAAGGGAGACGGCGCCCTTTATTGTCCTGAGGGGGGACGACACCTGCGGAGGTGTTCTACAGGGCTTTGCGGACGACCTGGCGGAGGCCCTTTGGAAGAACGGGCAGGCGGTCATAATGGTGGACGAGGACTTTGCGAGGCACGAGGAGCTTCAGGGCATGGTCTGCAAGGGGATTGTTGGATTCCAGAGCAAGGCGCTGGAAATTGATTTTTTCCGGAAGATAAACGGCCCCAAATTCCAGTTTTGGTTTGATAATCCGCTGCATTTTATGAATGTGCTGAGAAATCTCCCGGAGGAGTATTTTGTCCTTTGCCAGGATGCAAATTATGCTGCCCTGGTCAGGGAATATTACCATACGCCTAATGCAATACAGTTTCCGCCTGGCGGGAGACTGCCTAGGGGATGTTTTCAAGAGGAAATAAGCAGCTTCTCCGTTAGGAAGATGAACGGTGAGGTGATTACCGCTGCCCAGGGGATGCTTTCAGAGGAGAATCAGCAGGCATGCGGGCAGGGGGAAGGGCAGTCATATGGGTCAGGGGAAGGGCAACACCAACGGCCATATGATATCGTCTTTATGGGCAACTACTTTCCGGATGGGCCTGAAATCCTCAGCGGATTTGAAAGGGAATTCTATGATTATATGCTGTTTCATCCCTGTGAGACTTTTGAACAGGGACTGACAGAACTTATGCGGGTACAGGATAGCGGTACGGCATGTCGCGGGCAGGGTGCGGCGGAACTGGCTGAACAGGGTGAACAACAAAGCTTTGTACAGCTGAGTGATTCCATGAAGCCTGCCTGTAGGATGGTTATCGGCCATTTCAGGAATGCGGTGGTTTCCGCTATTCTGGGGGCGGGATTTGACCTGCATGTATATGGGGATGGCTGGAAGGATTACAAGGGGGCAGGCAGGGAGCATTTGAAGATCCATCCCCTTGCCACGGTGGAGGAATCCCTACAGGAACTGTCCAAGGCTAAAATAGGCCTGAATATCATGAGTTGGCACAAGGCCGGGATGACGGAGAGGATCGCGAATATCATGCTGTCCGGCGCGGTCTGCCTTTCAGAGGAAACAACCTATCTGCGGGAGCATATGCAAGAAGGAGAAGAGATTGTCACCTTTCGTCTGGACTGCCTGGAGGATCTGCCGGAGAAGATTCAGAATCTGCTGGATCATCCGGCTTTGCGGGAAAAAATCGCAGAGAAAGCACGGCGCAGGGCTATGGCGGAATACACCTGGGAGAGCCGGGCCAGAGAGTTGATTGCTCTGTCCGGACAGGCGGTGCAGGACGCACTGACAATTTATGTGGCAACCCATGTAAAATTTGATCCCCCCAGGGATCCGGTCTATGTGCCCCTTCATGTGGGAAAGAAGGGAAAGCCAGACCTGGGGTATCCGGGCGACGATACGGGGGAAAATATTTCGGATCTGAATTTTCTCTATGGTGAGTTGACGGGATTGTTCTGGATCTGGCAGAATGTCCATGACGTGGACTATGTGGGGCTGTGTCATTACAGAAGATACTTTATGAATGCCCGGAAGGAGGCCATGGGGAAGTGGGAATATCTGGAACTGCTGGGAAAGTATGACGCTATACTGCCCAGGCATATGGAGTGTGAAGGAAGCTATTACCAGCATTTCGGCATGAGCCATAACCGCAGGGATCTGGATGCGGTGGGACGTGCACTGAAGCGTATCTATCCATCCTATGGAGAGGCATATGACCAGGCAATGGAAGGAGCCATATATTATTGGGGTAATCTGGTGGTGACCAGCCTTTCTGTGCTGAAAGCTTATGCGGAATGGCTGTTCCAGATCTTTGTGGAGGCGTCGGAGGAAATAGATGTGAGCGGCTATGACGATTACCACAGGCGTGTATACGGTTTTCTTTCCGAGCAGATGTTCTATGTGTTTGCCCTGGCCAATGGGCTGAACTGCTGCGAGGCGGCAGTGGGCGTGTCGGAGGAAAAGGCGGAGACAAGAGCGCTTAAGGAGGAATTGGAGCAGTTGATCGGAGAAGGCAGGGAAAAGGAAGCAAAGGAACTGTTTAGAGAACAGCTTACCGCAAGACCGGATCTGCTCTTGCCGGGATCGGATGTGAAGGGAGAACTTCAGGCTTTATACGGACGGCTTTTGGGCTGATTATCAGGAGTCGAGTGTTGTGATTGTAAGGGCAGCAGGTCATGTCTGATGATTTGGTGCATGCCTTATTGTGGAGGTCAGGGTGGATAATACGGCGGAAAACATGACGGGGAAAAAGTGGCTGGTGTTGTTCCGGGGAGAACTGGATACCCTTAATTTATTCAGTGGGCAGCTGAGACAGGGATTCCTGGAACTGGGTTATGAAATATTTGATTTTGACCTACAGGATAGCGCTAGAAGCCTGGGGTTATTGTACCAATACATACAGGGCGGGAGCGTTGCGGCGATGATCGGCTTTAACAGTGCGTTTTTTGGCATGACGCTCCCTTCCGGGGGAAATATGTGGGAAGCGCTGGGGATTCCCTGTGTGAATATTTTCGTGGATCATCCTTATTGGTATCATAATATTTTAATGCGTATGCCAGCCAATGGGATTGTTTTGTGTATTGACCGCAACCATATGGATTATGTCAACAGGTTTTATCCCCATATTGCAACGAACGGGTTTCTTGCCCATGGGGGCGTTTCCTTGTCATCAGTCCATAAGCCGATATCGGAGCGGAAAACGGATGTGCTGTATGCGGGAAGCCTTTTGATTGATTTTACACAGAAACCTGATTTTACGGAGTGGAATTTCCCGGCGGAACAAGTCTGTGAGAGATGTATTCAATATTTGATTGCGCATCCAGGGGATACCGTTGAATATGCCATTGAGGAAGAACTGCGGCAGGAGGCTGTTATTCTTCCGGATGAAGAACTGCGCCGTTTCATTTCCTCCTGTGTGTGCATTGAAAGAATTGTAAGCTCCCATTACCGGGAACAGATTGTGGAATCCATTGCAAGAGCCGGAATTTCATTGGAATTGTACGGGGATGGCTGGGGGAAATGTGAATGGATCAGCCTTTCCAACGTCCATTACGGCGGCAGGGTGTCGCCGGAGGAGATACTGGACAAGATGGAGGAAAGCAGGATCGTCCTGAATACATTACCCTGGTTTAGGGACGGCAGCCATGAGAGAGTATTCAACGCCATGCTGTGCGGAGCGGCGGCCGTATCGGAGACCTCCCGGTATCTGGAGGAGACGCTGCCCCCGGATGCCTGGGTATCCTTTGACCTTTCCTTAGAGAGCCTGTCTGCGCTGCCCGGACGGATTGCAGGGCTGCTTTCCGACGAGGGCAGATTACAGGCAATTGCTTCCGCGGGGCAGGAACTGGCGGAAGCCTGCCATACCTGGAAAGACAGGGCAAGGGAACTGCATGAAGATTTGATTTCAAACCTGTAGGGCCAGTAAATGGTATTCATAAATAATGCAGATGGAAAGGAAGAAGCATGTCATGATACATGTAGCTGTTTTTGGCAACTCAAAATGGAGCTGCCTGATGAAGGAGATACTGGAAAACGAATACTCCGCCCTTTTTATACAGGACGGCGGGGAAGCGATCACCGTGGACGCCTTTGTGGTGTCCGGGGAGCCCGGGCAGGAGTTTGAGATATCGGTTCAGGAATTTGTCCGCAGATATGCTTTGGGGGAACTTACGGCCATCGTGATTCCCAAGGAATATTATATGCAGCAGAACGAACTTGTGCTGGCGTTACTTAGGGAAGGTGTGGAGGTGCATGATATTTATGATGGGATAAGGCTGGACCCGCAGATTCGAAACCGGCCGGAGGCGGTGGCCTGCCTGATCACCCCCATGCTCCATGATCCTTATCTGCCCTATCTGGAGTACCATGTGGCGGATCACTGTAATCTGAACTGCAAGTATTGTACCCACTATTCGCCCCTTGTGCCGCAGCCGGTTTACACGGATTATGAGAGGTTTTCGGCTGACCTGCGGCAGCTGAAGAAGTACATTGCGGATATTGGTGTGATACGGATCCTGGGGGGAGAGCCTCTCTTAAACCCTGAACTGGGCAGATTCATTGAACTGACACGGGAATTGTACCCGGCCAGCATCATTACGGTAGTGACCAACGGAATGCTCATCGACCGTCTTGATCCCGCTCTGATAGAGACAATGAAGAAAAGTATGGCATTTTTCCATATCTCCTTTTACCCTCCGCTTCAGGATAAAGTTCAGGGGATTCGGGAATTTCTGTATGAACAGGGGATTCCTTATACCATTACTCCCATGATCACGGAGTTTAATAAGATACAGACCATGAAACCGCATCAGGACGAGGATTTCTTTTACGGCTGCTTCCAGGCGTCCTGTACCTGTCTGCATGAGGGAAAAGTGGCGCCCTGCTATGCGCCCTTTACCACGAAATATTTTAACGAGGCTTTCGGGCAGGAACTGCCGGTGGACGAAGGGATCGACCTTTATGACGATGCGCTGACGGCACCTGTGCTAAAGGCGGAACTGCTGATTCCCATGCGCCGTTGCATGTATTGTACGGCGGGAAAGGCATGCAGTTGGGAAATCATCGGTAAGGACAGTGCGCTGGAGGACTGGGTGGAGTAAAGGCATCACAGATAACTCAGTATTTCATTTATGCGATTGACATAGGTATGGTCTGCGGATATTTTCCGCAGGCCGTTTTCGGCGATCTGTGCCCGTTCTGCTTCATGATCCAGATAATAACCGATCTTGTCCAACAGGTCTGTCTTGCTTTCATAAAATACAAAATCCTCTCCCGGTACGAAGAAATCCAGGAAATCCTCCTGGTAATTGGTCAGCAGGAAGCCGCCGGCACCCATGATGTCAAAGGCGCGCAGGGGAATGCCGCTGAGGATGCTGCGGAGGGAAATATTCAGGTTGATTTTGGCTTTCTTGAATACATAGGGGGCGAAGTCATAGTAGTCCACGGAGCCATGGTTTGTGCAGTTGGGCAGCTTTAAGGTCTGGTCCGGGGTATACAGATCCAGGCCGTAACGTTTTGCAGCCATGGTCAAAAGTTCCCGGCGTTCCAGGGCAGTGATCTGGCGGTTCACAACGTATTGTGCGAAGAGGTATTCCACACTCTCCACGCTGTCCGCACCGGGAGTGAGGGGAAGGGCTTTCTGCATGTCCGCCAGTATGTTTTTGGGCAGGGATTCCTGGATGAAGTTATAGCCGTACACCTGCGTCTGGGCTGCCATCAGGCCTTCCAGGTAGCCTTTGGTATAGGGAGAAATCTTGTCTTCCATACGCTGGTAAAACTGGTGCTTCTCCGTGTAGAGGGAGCCGATGAATGCCACAGGATGCCGATTATACCATGCCGTTTTTTGAAAGGCGGCGAAGTCGTTCATGGCGGACAGGCGCCTGGTGTTGGCGGCCATGGGAAGGTACTGCACTGTCTGGATGCCTGCGTTATGGAACTCCAGATATTGCTGCCTGTCAAAGACAAATACATGGTTGGTGGGGTAATTGATGGTATAGTGGTACAGCCGCACATAGGGGCTGTCGTAGACCCAGGTGACATAGGGAACCCCCAGCTTCTTACAGGCCAGGGAAGCCACCGGGAAATAATTAAAGGAAAAGAGAAAGTCGGGTGTATTCTTACGGATACAGGCGGTCAATTCCTGCTCCAGCAGTTCATCCGATTTTTCTCCTTTGTCAGAGAAGGGCTGCTCCGTCACCTGATGCCCCAGTTCCTTCAGGGCATCGATCATGTCTTCATTTCCAAAACTTTTCCAGGTCAGCATTAATACTTTCATAAGGGACTCCTTTGTGTGCATTCTTGAACGTATTGTACCACATTACGGGTCTGGTTTCACTGAAAAGTTCTTTGTAATCCTGAATTCATTCGCTTTTCTGTAAAATGTTGATGTGGAAAATTTACACAGACTGGCGGCTTCCGCCCTGTTGATTTCCTTATTCTGCCAGCGATTATATATCTGTGCAAAATTTTCCGGTAATGATTTGGGCGG
>CANDMD010000209.1 GCA_947385725.1 uncultured Lachnospiraceae bacterium
AGCCGATACGCGGAAAGAGTATACAGAAAGCTCATCATCAGCCCGATCTTTTCTGACCTGGTAATATTTTTGACGGCATAATAAGCGATCAATGCAGTCCCTACATTGGTCACTGTAAGCAATAATTTATAACAGGTTATAACAGATACATGCAAAAAGCGTAAAAGCGCCACCGGATAAAGGAACAGCTGTGGGTACATGGTAGCGGATAAATAGCCATACCCGCTTATTTGCAGCGGATTCAGCCGTACTGGAAAATCTCCCGCAGCCATTGCCTGATAGATTCCTTCAATTCTTAATAAATGAAAACTGAAATCGTGGCCATTCATAAAGAAGTCCGCATATAGTGGAATCCCTGCTATCAGCCCGATCCCCACCGCCAGAAGAGGCATCAAGTATTTTTCCCTTGAAATCTTAGCAAAAATCACCGCCAGAAAAAGTGCTGACAAGATGCAGATAATCCCCAGGACGGTTCCGTCGCGATACAAAATGCCATTGCTTTCCAGACAGGCTGACTGCACCATGGTCATTTCTTCTGTGTCCAGGCCTGTCATAATGGAGACAGAATACATTCCATTTTCCATGGAGAGCGGTATCGATATGTATTGTTCTCCGGGCTCCAAATCAACCTGTGCCAGAATCATGCCTGCCTTCCCATCCGCATTTACAGCTTCTTTGGAAAAGACCGTGATTTGATTGTTCTGGTCTGTTGGCACACAGGTAATGTTCAGCGTGTATTCTCCTTGGCTGATATAGGTAAACGTGCAGGGATTGCCTGTTTCCTCCCATTTGAAGACACTGTCGCCCATCATAAGAGCAACACTGCAAATCATCAGGATACCTATCAATATTTTTTGTATCGGTGAAAAAAGTATTTTTTTCATGAGTTCTCTCCGCTCTGCACTCTGCGGTCTCTGCGCAGGGTCAGTTTATATAATATAGTTTCTCCGATCATAAAACCGCCTGTAAACAGTACTATGAACCAGAAAGCCAGCAATTTCCTGCTATAAGTCCCATAAATAAATTCGGCATACAATTCTTTGCCCGATGGGCTTCCATCTATAGACAGCCCCATCTGTCCATCTGTCCCTGAGTCCCCCGGACCCAATGTCACCATAACGGCACTTTGGTTACTTTCAGGGAACAGGATCTGCAATTTATATTGGCATTCCGGATCGACCCATTTGTAAAACAAAAAACTGTAATCCGTGTCTTTCAGGGTAAAGTGGCTTTCGGCCAAGACCTTGCCTTCGTCGTCCAACAGCCGCCCAATAAGTGTGTTATCATTTTCTTCTCTTTTTACACCGATACTGATTCCTGTGAGAAATCCAAATTGAGGTGAGAAACACTCTGTCAGCGATGTACCCGGAGTCATTTCTCTTGTCTCCGGCTGATAAAGGTTTCCCCTGCCTACGGCATAAACTGCATAGCATAAGTATTGTGGGAAAAAGCGATACATGATGCCTGTGGACAATGCACTGAATATCATCCCGCCTGCCGCCAACAAGGCTAATTTCTTCCAACTATTCTTCATATTGCATTTCCTCTACACGGAATACTTCCAGTTCTTTTTGTTCAATAACATAATATCCTGCCGGCTCAAGGGAATACCGCAGCTTTTCTAAATAACTGCGTATTTCGTCCGCTCCAATCCTCTGCTGTCTGTAATCAACGATATACCATATCTGATGTCCGTCGCTTTGCACAAGGAAATCTGACAGCTCCTCCTCAATATTCCTTCCCAGCAGGGTTTCCGTATAGACAGAATGGGCATGAGGCAGATAGAAATCATATACCGGCTTATGCTCCGCAGGATCATCCACAATGATATAGGCATCTTTTTCCACATTTTCTTCCAAAAAGGCAATCCATTGGTCTGCCGTGTTATTCATGGTTTCGTCATCCAGCATTGTATTCAGTGAAACCATTCCCGTAATTGCCAGTACCATTATCAGCATACCCTGGGCTATTTTGGCATAAGCGCTGGTTACTTCCCCTGCTACGATTGCCACAAATAAGGATATCAGCCCCCAGTCAAGATACATATACCGGGTCGCCCATATTGGAGTGACAAGAACAGACAGCAATGCTCCCATGACCATAGTACACACGAACGCAGACACGCACAGTATTGCATCCCACTTCTTTTTGGCTAATGCCAGAACCAGCAGTATGATCAGGAAAGTATAGAGTACCATGCCGATACCGTTATAAGAAGCTTCTGTCGTCTCCATCAATGCCGCAGGAACCATTCTCCATTCGTTCCAGTCAAAGTCCGGCATCCAATAGTTTTCCGCCACTCGCCTGCTCTGTGAGACCAATGCCCCCAACCAGGGGAGATACCCTATGATGACCGTAAAGCCACCAAGAAAAACATGTTTTATTTTTCCGTCTTTTTTTATGAATGCTGCCGACAATAAAAAAAGCCAGATAAAAAACATGGTTATGACAGCATAATAATGTGTATACATTGCTGCAACTGTCATTATAATGCCTGGTATGAAATCACTTTTTTTATTGCTTTTGTAATAAGAATATAATAGCACTGCAGCAGCGGTGACGAAAAAGGCTCCCCAGGAATACATTCTGATAAAAGTTGACTTCTCCAGTGTGCCATATGTCAGCCCAAACCAGAGAATATATAAAATCGATACTCTGCATCCCCATTGTTTTCTGATCAGTGTCGCTCCGATCAGCAGCAGGTTCAGGTATGTCCCCAGGGCTGTCGCGATTCTGTATTTAAATAAGGATTCGCTGCCAAATATTTGAAATAATTTAAGGAGTAAATAGTATAAAGGGGGATGGACATCAGACGCAGCTCCCTGTATGATATCCGGTACATTGCCGCGAATCAGCCACAATGTGTATGCTTCATCTAAAACAATACTGTTGGACACTGCGGGAAAGGATATGAACAAGCAGATCAATGCTGCCAGTATATATGGTGTGGCTGTTTTCATTTCTTTCATGATACTGCCCTTTGCTATGCCGTTAGGATTGACCGTGCTGTAGTTATTATATCCTTTTCGGGAAGACTTGTCCATATGAATCCATTCTTGAAATGGTAATTATATATTGTGCTGTAAAGGCAGGAAGATTTAAAACATTATTAATGAAATTCCAAGTAAAATGTTAAAAATGATGTGGTTAAATACTGTCCATGGACATAGCAGTATTTTCAGATATTCATAGTAATTACATAGCTTTTGAGAGATGCATGGAGTATGCTCTTTCCCGTGGGATCAGCCGATTTATTTTCCTGGGGGATTATGTGGGAGAACTGGCTTACCCTGAGCGTACCATGGAACGGATTCACTCTTACAGGGGAAAATACGACTGCGCCTTTATCCGGGGCAATAAGGAGGACTACTGGATAGAGAACCGCCGGGATGGCGGAAATAGATGGAGGGAGTATGATTCCACCACAGGGGCGCTCTGGTATGCCTATGATCACCTCACAAAGCGTGACATAGACTTTTTTGAGGAACTTCCCATTGCGCGCCAGGTCAGGTACGAGGGATTTCCCGCCCTGACTGTCTGTCATGGTTCTCCCGGAAACGTGAAGGAGCAGCTGTGGAAGGACACGGAGCGGACAAGGGAGGTCATGGAAGACACGGGGACTTCGGTAATTCTCTGCGGCCATACTCACCTGCAGTTTGCTTACCGCCATCAGGGGATGACCCTTATTAATCCGGGCTCTGTGGGGTTAGCCCACCGGGCAGGCGGGCTGAGTCAGTTCGCGGTCCTGCACGGGGAACAGGGAAGCTGGAGAGAAGAATTTGTGTCGCTGGACTATGACAGACAACAGGCCATAGAGCAGCTGAAGGAATCGGGACTGACAGAGAGGGCTCCTTATTGGAGCCGGGTCACGGTACGGCAGCTGGAAGGAAAGCTGCCGGAAGTAAGCCATGCCGATGTCCTGAAACGGGTGATGCAGCTTTGCCATGAGGATACAGGACAATGGAGCTGGCCTGACTTGCCCGAAAAATATTGGGATAAGGCATGGAATGAACTTTTTGGCGGGAAACCGTCATGAAGGCCGGCTGAATTGTAACGAAAGTCGGGCAGAATTGCTAAATTTTTGTATAGTCCTGCCGATATTGATATGAGCAGGAGAGTGTAATGAACAGGGAAAACCACGGATGGTAGTGAAGAAATTCGATGCCATCCGTATTTGGTTTCAGGAAAAACACGCTCTGGCACTTGGTGCGGAAATGATTGCTAAGCGCCTGAGAGGGATTCCGGAAGGATTATCAAAAGCAGGGAGGAAAGAAAATGAGGATTGGCATGGGTTTAGACGGTTATCGCACGAGGATGGCTGTCCAGAATACAAATGTGAGAGGAAGCAGGTTTTCACAGATTGCGCCCGATTCCGCAGGGAAGACCACGGACGGGGACGAGGTAACGGTGATGGGAAGCCTGATGTACCGGATGACGGAGAAAGAGAGTGACGACGGAGCGGCACAGGGGAATCAGGTCAGCCTGCTTGACAGTGAAGAAGCTGCCGGAGAAAGCGGAGCAGACAGGAGCGAGGCGGTCAAGGTCTATGAGGAAGCGTTTAAAGGCGGTCCGAACCCGCTGGAGAACCTTCTGCAGGCGCCCAAGGTCCCTTATGGGCACCTGGCGAAGGATGGGGTTATTGTCTATAACGGGGTACTCTTTACCTGTGACGAGCGGAGTAACAGTATCTGCCTGGGAGACGTGTCAGATCCGAAGAAGACCATCAATATCGCACTCTCCGGAGGAGGACACCTGAAGGTGAACAGGGATTGCCTGGATCAGTTGGGCAAGGCCATCGGCATGTTCTCTCCGGAGGATGTGAACCTGATCATGCGGGCGATCCATCAGGACAGCAAGGTACAGTCTATGCAGAAGGAGATCGAGGATCTGGAGGCCGGTGTGGGAGAGCAGATTGCTTCCGGGAATGACGCCGCGGAAACAGACAGTGATACAGACGAAACGGAGGAATGCTAATGGAATTATTCATGGCAACAAAAGATCTGGTATTGAGAAATTGGCAGGATAGTGATGCAAAGGCTTTGCATGAAATGTGCCTTGACGAAGTCCTGAGAAAAAGCGGGATTTGTTTCTACAATTCGATTACTGACAGCCAGAAAGCAATCCATTGTTGGAAGAACGAGAGGGGTTTTAAAGTGATTGAGGATAAAAAAAACGAGGACTTTATAGGATTCATAAACCTGGGAGATATGAACCGATATGAGGACTATATAGAAATCGAATATGCTGTCGCTGCCCAATATCGGAACAGAGGCTACGCAATGCAGGCTGTGGAAAGGATGCTTGATTATGGATTCAATGAGATGAATTTATCAGTCGTCGCCGCATGGGTGAGGTCACATAATAAGGAGAGCATAAGAGTTTTAGAGAAATGTTCATTTAACTTTGAAGGAAGATTAAGAAAACACGCCCGTGATAAAAGCGACACACTGTGTTATTCTGTTTTAAGAGAAGAATGGGAAGAGAAAGGAAAGCGCTCTGTAGGTTAAGATAGTTGGCCGTCCGGCCGCTGACTGCCATGAATAAGATCCACGAATAAGGTCAATTGTCATAAATAGCAAAAACAGCAAAAGAAGCCGGGGTCATAACCCCGGCTTCCAGCCTTTCAGTACGTTTTCTGTTGTGTATTCAGCCGCCTCGTCCTCCGACATCTGATGGGAGAAGTCTGCCCTTGCATCAGGGTTTGCGCCTGGTCCGTAGGAGTGATATTCGGCGAAATGGAAATGGTCATGGGGTTTGTTCCAGTCCTTCCAGCCCTCGGGATGAATGTGCTCGCCCAGTTCACAGTTGATAAATACTGTCTTGGCATATTCCCGCCAGGGGCGTCCAAGGTAGATGGAGTGAGGAGGACAGTTGCCGGTAAGACGGCAGTCCTTAAATACATAGCCATATTTCTCCGATTCCGGCGTGGAGGGCGCAGCTACATAGCCGTAGATTTTCTCACTGCCCTCGGGAAAAGGCTTGCCTTCCTGAAGCCTGGAATAAATCTCGCAGTTTTCAAAGTAGACGATGGCGCTGCCGAAGATAAAATCCACATCGCCCTGGATCAAGCAGTTCCGGAACATCTGCCGGGTCATGGTACGGGGGCGAAATTCGCCGGGACCCCTGAAGCCGCCCTTTTCAAATTCCTTTTCCGGAAGGGGCGCTGTAAAGAGCGTATCCTGTCCGCCCAACAGGGCACAATCCTCAAAATAACAGCGGTCTCCATCCGTATAAAGGGCAAGCGCCTGCCCTACCTGATAACCGAAGCCGGAATCATTCTGGAAGGTCAGATGTGCCGCTTTGAAATCCTGGGCATCGATACGCACAGTAGCAGTGCGGAAGGTGCCTCTTTTTAAACCGTCCGGCATGATCTCCTGGGCATAGTCCCCGTAGACGATGACCACATCGCCGCGGTCAGATGCTTCTCCCAGAAAGGTTACATTGGGACGGGATACGGTAAGCTTCTCCCGGTAGACACCCTTGCCAATATGGATGGTGACCGGGGGGATATCCACGGCGGGCGCCGGAAATTCCTTCTCCGGGGTCTCATAGGGAATGCTCTCCAGGGCGGCGGCAATGCCGGGGTAATTGGGAGTGTGCCCCGGTATGTTGACGTATAGGTGCAGTTCATTGGCAGTAGACATGGTAAACTCCTTTCAAGTGGTATATTTCATATGCTGTTCCATAGGTACATTATACAGTGGCTGGGACTGGTTTTGCAAGGGCGGAACACGAAACGGAAGCGGAACCATGGAAGTGGCTGGACGTGTGGTAAGCGGAAAGGAAACGTTTTGATAAATCGGGTGACAGAGGGAAGCATCAGTGATATAATTCATAAAAGCAAAAGCAAAAGCAAAAGCAAAAGCAAAAGCAAAAGCAAAAGCAAAAGCAAAAG
>CANDMD010000210.1 GCA_947385725.1 uncultured Lachnospiraceae bacterium
TATCCTCTCTTGAAGAATGATGCCTTTTGGGAGCAGGGATACCATTTTGATCATGACACAGTGGTGACAGGGCACTGGCCTGTATGGATCTACCGGAGTGACAGAGAGGACGGATGTCCGCTGCTGGATCGGGAGAGAAACATCTTCTGTATCGATGGGGGCTGCGGCCTGAAAAGGGCGGGACAGTTAAACGGTCTCCTCCTTTCCGACTGCTTCGCGGACGATCCGGATGTCAGCTGGACAAGCCATGATCAGTTTCCCCTGTTCACGGCGCTGGAGCCGAGAGCGGGGATGCCGGCAAGGGTTCACATTAATTATTATGACAGTGAAGTGGAACTGCTGGAGGAACCAGGAGAAATGGACGGAGGGGTCGGGAAGATCCGGCGCAGGGGTTCCGGGGAGATCCTGGAAGTGCCCCTGGACTGGGTCCGCCGCTGGAGCGACGGAAAGCTTCACTGCGAAAATTACTGTGACAGCATCCTTCCTGTGGAGGCGGGAGATCGGCTGTCCCTGATCTACCGCGCGGGGAACCGCAGTTATGTGAAGAAACAGGGACAGGCAGGCTGGTATGACGGTCCTTTGGAGCCTGTGCCCGTAAGCCTGCATATGGTGCAGGGCGCTCCCGTGGGCGGGAACTGGCGCAGGGAGAGGGAGCTTGCGGTGTATGGACTGCTGGACAGGCTGGGGATTGATTTCAACAGGATCGACCACTTTGAGGCCAACACCATGGAGATGTGCAAAGCCATTGACGGGATGCTGGACGCGGTGATCTGTAAGAATCTGTTCCTGCGAAACCAGCAGAAGACGAAATTTTATCTGCTGATGATGCCGGGAAATAAGAAGTTCAAGACAAAAGAACTGTCAAGGCAGATAAACAGTTCCCGCCTGTCCTTCGGGGAGGCTGTGTATCTGGAGAGATTCCTGCATATCACGCCGGGATCTGTCAGCGTCATGGGACTGATGAATGACAGGGAGGATCAGGTGCAGCTGCTGATCGATAAGGATGTACTGGAAGGGGAATGGTTCGGCTGCCATCCCTGTATGAATACCGCAAGCATACGGATGCGGCTTTCGGATCTGCTGGAGAAATTTCTGCCTGCGGTACACCATGAGCCGTTGTTTGTGGAACTGTGCGGCGAAGACTGATATTATGAGGGAGAGAGTGAAATGGAAAAATTGAAACCAAAGCTTTTTTCGGTTATGAAGACTTACACGAAGGAGCAGTTCATCAAGGATGTGGTGGCGGGGATCATTGTGGCCATCATTGCGCTGCCCCTGTCCATCGCCCTGGCGCTGGCCTCCGGCGTCACCCCTGAGAAGGGTATCTACACAGCCATCACCGCAGGCTTTGTGATCTCCTTTTTAGGAGGCAGCCGGGTGCAGATCGCCGGTCCTACGGCGGCCTTTGCCACCATTGTGGCGGGCATTGTGGCGAGGAACGGGTTCGAGGGGCTGGTGATCGCTACGTTGCTGGCGGGCGTGATCCTGATTTTGATGGGATTGCTGCGCCTGGGCAGCCTGATCAAATTTATTCCCTATACCATTACCACCGGATTTACGGCCGGCATCGCCGTGACCATCTTTATCGGCCAGATCAAGGATTTCCTGGGACTGAAGGTGGTGACGGAGGAGCCCCTGATCGAGACCATGGACAAATTGAAAGCGGTGTTTGCCTTTATCGGTACGATCAACTGGCAGGCGGTAATCGTGGGGGTGGTCTGCCTGGCGGTTCTGATCCTGTGGCCTTATCTGCCCGGCTTCTGTAAAAAGATTCCCCCGTCCCTGATCGCTGTGCTGGCTGGGATCGCCATGGTCAGCGGCCTGAAAATGAAAGTGGACACCATCGGAGATCTGTATGAGATCTCCAATAAGCTTCCCTCCGTATCCCTGCCCGGATTCAGCATGGAAACGGTACGGAATGTGCTTCCTGATGCCGTTACCATTGCAATCCTGGCGGCAATCGAATCCCTGCTTTCCTGTGTGGTGGCGGACAGCATGATCAACAGCAGGCACCGCTCCAATATGGAGCTTGTGGCGCAGGGTGCGGGGAATATGGTCTCTGCGCTTTTCGGCGGGATTCCCGCCACAGGCGCCATCGCCAGGACTGCCGCCAATATCAAGAATGGCGGGCGAACCCCTGTTGCGGGTATGGTGCACGCGGTAGTGCTGCTGCTGATCCTGGTGGTGCTGATGCCTTACGCGGCGCTGATTCCCATGCCCACCATTGCGGCGATCCTGTTCATGGTGGCCTACAATATGTGCGGCTGGAGAAAGTTCGTCTATCTCTGCAAGACCTCCCCTAAGAGCGACATTGCCGTGCTGGTGGTGACTTTTCTGCTGACAGTGATGTTTGACCTGGTGGTGGCCATCGAAGTGGGTATGCTGATGGCGGCGCTGCTGTTCATGAAGCGAATGAGCGAGGTGACTGAAGTGGAGGGCTGGAAATACATAGACGAAGAGGACGATCCCGACAGTCTTTCCCTGAGGGAAGTCCCCGCTGACACACGGGTATATGAGATCAGCGGGCCGTTATTCTTCGGTGCGGCGGATAAGCTCCTGACAATTACCCTGAGCGAAAAGACGAGATGCCTGATCCTGCGGATGAGGGGCGTCTCCGCCATTGACGCCACCGCCATGCATAATCTGGAGGAAATGTATGCGGATTGCCTGAGGAAGAATATCTGCCTGGTACTGTCCCATGTCAATGAGCAGCCCATGAGCGTAATGCAGAAAGCGGGCTTTGTGGAAAAGGTGGGAGAGGAGAATTTCTGTTCCCATATTGATGACGCTTTACAGCGGGCGGCGAAAATGACAGAAACGAAAGCATGATTTACAAACACCATATTTTGTGTTAGAATCAAGGCAAATGCGCAAATCATTGTACATTTGCCTTGAAATATTAGAACAGGAGTGTACCAAAGATGCCGGATCAGCGGATTCCAGTGGAAGACCTTACCCCCATGATGCAGCAGTACATGGAGACAAAAAAGCAATATCAGGACTGTATCCTTTTTTACCGTCTGGGTGATTTTTACGAGATGTTTTTCGATGATGCCCTGACTGTCACGAAGGAATTAGAGCTAACGCTTACCGGTAAGGCCTGCGGCCTGGAGGAACGGGCGCCCATGTGCGGGGTCCCGTATCACGCGGTGGAGGGGTATTTGACCAAGCTGGTCAGCAAAGGCTACAAGGTCGCCATCTGTGAGCAGGTGGAAGACCCCAAACTGGCAAAAGGTCTGGTAAAAAGAGACGTGGTGCGGATCGTTACCCCCGGAACAAACCTGAATGTCCAGTCCCTGGAGGAATCCAAAAACAATTTCCTCATGTGTATCACCTACACTCCGACAAAGATCGGTATTTCCGTGGCGGATGTGACCACCGGCGATTATTACCTGACTGAGGTGGATGACCTGAGAAAGCTGAACGACGAACTGATGAAATATGAGCCCTCGGAGATTATCTGCAATGAAGCTTTTCTGGTCAGCGGCTTTGAAGTGGAGGAACTGCGGGGAAGATACCATATCTCTGTCAACGCCCTGGAGCCTCATCTTTTTGATGACGAGGGCTGTAAGAGGGTGCTGTTAAAGCATTTTAAAGTCAATACACTGACGGGGCTGGGGATCGAGGATTTTCCGGTGGGAATCCTGGCGGCAGGAGCGCTGCTGCAATATCTCTATGAGACACAGAAGACGGATCTGGAGCATTTTACCCACATTTATCCGTATCTGACCAATAAATACATGCTTCTGGACAGCTCCACCAGGCGCAACCTGGAACTGACGGAAACGCTCAGGGAGAAGCAGAAGAGAGGCTCCCTTCTGTGGGTCCTGGACAAGACACGCACGGCCATGGGTGGCAGACTGCTGCGGAGCATGATAGAGCAGCCCCTGATCGATAAAGAAGAGATGGAGGGACGGCTGGACGCCATTGAGGAATTGAACCATGACAGCGTATCCAGGGATGAGATCAGGGAATACCTGAACCCTGTCTACGACCTGGAGCGCCTGCTCAGCAAGGTTACCTATAAGACGGCAAACCCGAGGGATTTCATTGCTTTCCGCAATTCCCTTGAGATGCTTCCTCATATCAAAACGGTTCTGAAGGAGTTTTCGAAGGCGGAATTAAAGGGAATTGAAGGGAATATTGACGGCCTGGAGGACATATACCGGCTGATCTGCGCCGCCATTGAGGAGGAACCACCCATTACCATCCGAGAAGGCGGTATGATCAGGGACGGGTTTGACGAGACCGTGGACATGCTCAGGAGCGCCAAGCGCGACGGAAAGCAGTGGCTTGCGGAACTGGAGGAGCAGGACAGGGAGCGCACCGGCATTAAGAACCTGAAAATCAAGTACAACAAAGTATTCGGTTATTATTTCGAAGTCACCAATTCCTATAAGGAGATGGTGCCGGAGGATTATATCCGCAAGCAGACCCTTGCCAACGCGGAGCGGTATACCACACCCCGGCTGAAAGAACTTGAAGATACGATTTTAAATGCGGAGGACAAGCTGACCGCACTGGAATATGACTTATTCTGCAAGATCAGGGAATCCATTGCCATGGAGCTGGAGCGGATCCAGAAAACCGCGAAAGCCATTGCGAAGCTGGATGTATACGCGGCTCTTTCCCTGGTGTCGGAGCGGAATCATTATGTGAGGCCGAAGCTGAACAGCAAGGGCACCATCGATATCAAGGACGGGCGGCATCCTGTGGTGGAGCAGATGATCACCAACGATCTGTTCATTGCCAACGATACATTCCTGGATAACAGCAGTCACTGCATCAGCATTATCACAGGACCCAATATGGCGGGAAAATCCACCTACATGCGGCAGACGGCGCTGATCGTGCTGATGGCTCAGATCGGCTGCTTTGTGCCTGCAAAGAGCGCAAATATCGGCATTGTGGACAGGATCTTTACCAGGGTGGGAGCTTCTGACGATCTGGCAAGCGGCCAGTCCACCTTTATGGTGGAGATGAATGAGGTGGCTAACATATTGCGGAACGCCACTGCCGACAGCCTGCTGATCCTGGACGAGATCGGCAGGGGAACCTCCACCTTTGACGGTCTGAGTATCGCGTGGGCGGTGATCGAGCATATCAGCAACCGTAAACTGCTGGGCGCAAAGACTCTTTTCGCCACCCACTACCATGAGCTGACGGAGCTGGAAGGCAAGATGAGCAACGTGAACAATTACTGTATTGCGGTCAAGGAGTGCGGGGACGATATCATCTTCCTGAGAAAGATTATCAAGGGAGGAGCGGACCGCAGCTACGGCATTCAGGTGGCGAAGCTTGCGGGAGTGCCGGATATGGTCATTGACAGGGCAAAGGAGATTGCGGAGCAGCTGTCCGACAATGACATCACGGAGAAGGTGCAGAGTATTTCCGTGGATGTGAAGGGAGAGGGACGGCCTAAGAAACAGCCTAAGCTGGATGAGGTGGATCTGGCACAGATGTCACTTTTTGACACGGTCACTGACGAGGACGTTATAAAGGAGCTGACGGAGCTGGAGATCAATACCATGGCGCCCATCGACGCCCTGAATGCGCTGTACAGGCTTCAGAATAAATTGAAGAACCGCTTCCGGTATGAAGCGCCCAGGTAAGAGTGAGATTGTGATGTCACGGAAAGGAAGGTATGGCTATGAAGGATATGCAGAGGAATGCCGTTTGTATCATCATAATGTATATTGTCTTATGGTACGCAGGCGCCATGTTTGACTTTTTCCCTTTTATCGGCGGCGATTCGGTTGCGTTTACCGGACTTCTGGTCGTGGTTGCCATCGTCATATGTACCTGCTGGATCATTGATACCATCAGGAAGCAGGGAAGGTAATACTGTGAAAAATTATTTTCACAGGTAAAAAAATTTTTCACAGGCAAATTTGTGCTTGCGCTCAAATTCGCACATTGAGCAGGAATGGAGAATTATGATGGCACAGATACATGTTTTGGATTCGGAGACCATAGACAAGATCGCGGCGGGCGAGGTGGTGGAGCGACCGTCCAGCGTGGTGAAGGAGCTGGTGGAGAATGCCATCGACGCCGGCGCTGCGGCAGTCACTGTGGAGATAAAGGACGGCGGGATCGAGTTCATCCGTGTGACGGACAACGGCGCGGGAATGGAGCGGGAGCAGCTTCGCACCGCGTTTCTGCGTCACGCCACCAGCAAGATCGCGGATGCTTCAGACCTGATACGAATCTCCAGCCTGGGCTTCCGCGGGGAGGCACTCTCCAGCATTGCGGCGGTGGCGAAGGTGGAGGTCATCACCAAGACCCCGGACAGTGTGACCGGCAGCCGCATTCTGCTGGAAGGGGCAAGGGAGACCGGCTTTGAGGAGGTGGGAGCGCCTGACGGGACCACCTTTCTTGTGCGGAATCTCTTTTTCAATACCCCTGTGAGAAGAAAATTTCTGAAACAGCCTGCCACGGAGGGCGGCTATATCGTGGATCTGATGGAGCACCTGGCTCTTTCCAGGCCGGACATTTCCTTTAAACTGCTGGTGGGAAGCCAGATGAAGTTCCACACTTCGGGAAACGGAGATTTGAAGGAAGTCATTTATCGAATTTACGGCAGGGATGTGGCAGCGTCCCTTGTGCCGGTGCAGGCGGAAAGGGAAGGCATCCATGTGGAGGGGTATCTGGGGAAGCCTGTGCTGGTGCGCTCCAACCGGAATTTTGAGATTTATTTCATCAATGGCAGGTTTATCCGCAGCAATGTGGTGTCCCGAGCCGTGGAGGAGGGGTATAAGGAATATCTGATGCAGCATAAATTCCCGCTCTGTGTCCTCCACATTGCCAAGATCGGAAGAGCGTCGTGTAGGGAAAGAGTGTTCTGTTGGGTGTA
>CANDMD010000211.1 GCA_947385725.1 uncultured Lachnospiraceae bacterium
TTCAGAAGCAGGAGATCGATGTTCAGAAGCAGGAGATCGATGTTCAGAAGCAGGAGATCGATGTTCAGAAGCAGGAATTGAGTGCTAAGCTACAGGAAGTAGCGCTGATAAAGCAGGAGATGGAAGCTGCCCTGGCATTACTGAAAAAAACCAACTCCGAAAAATGAAGTACTCGGCTTTATTATGTAATGCGGGGATTTGATGAACTTTTTGACATTGAATAGGAAGAACAGACGCCATCAGTTCCGACAGTATATGGTTGTCAATGCTGGCGGGAATAAGCAAAACGCGCCTCCGGCTGTCACCTGTCCGGAAGCGCGGCATATTTCCTTATGCGGTGTGCGCATCATATTATACTGGGCGGTCAGTCTTTTTGACCGCCAGTACCTATCTCTGTCCAAGTCTCCTCACCAGCCCTGCGAGCCAGTATGTTCCGATAAGGTCTGTTATAACCGGCATGGATCACCTGCCCGCACACTCCGCCGTCCTCCTGCACGGTAAAACGGTATTGGTGATACTGCCCATCCCTGTACGCAAAGTCCTCCCCGTTGTCCAGATAATGGTCCCAGCTTCCCTCCCCGGGATACACCTCAAGCATCAGGGTATCCGCAGGCTTCTCTCCCACATAGGACCGGGGCTCCATGACAGGTATAAGGCTCCCTGCCTTTACATAGATGGGACAGCAGTCCAGAGGCGCCTCCCGCACGAACCACACAGGACCGGTCAGCTTCTCATTGGTCCAGTAGTCATACCATTCGCCCCGGGGCAGATATACCATCCGCCTCTCCGCTCCCTGGTTCACCACAGGCGCCGCCAGAATCCGGCTTCCCAGCATAAACTCATCGTTGCATGCCCTTGCCGCCGCATCTTTCTCATAATGGAATACCAGGGGACGCATGATGGGCGCCCCGGTTCGCTCCTCCTCATGGAACAGGTCATAAAAATAAGGAATCCACCGATAGCGCAGTTTCACGTATTTCCGGTATATGTCCATGACTTCCCCGCCAAACTGCCAGGGCTCCTGCCTCCTGGTGCCCGCTGCGGAATGATTCCGGAAAAGGGGGGAGAAGCATCCCACCTGAACCCATCTTGCCATCAGTTCCGGCGTAGTGTCCGCCCCGAAACCTCCCACATCCGTTCCCACAAATGGCATACCGGATAATCCCAGATTACACAGCTGGGGAATCGCCATCTGGAGATGTGCCCACATGCTGGTATTGTCCCCTGTCCAGGCAGTAGTATATTTCTGGCTTCCGGCATAGCACGCCCTGGTGATCACAAAGGGTCTGCGCCCGTCCAGCTTTTCCAGCCCCTCATAGGCCGCTTTCGCCATCAGATGTCCGTACACATTGTGCATCTCGGCATGATCCGCCTCCCTGTCCTCGTCCGTAAACACCACATCCTGCGGCAGAGGCCCCCGGAAACTGGCAGGCTCGTTCATGTCGTTCCAGATTCCTCTCACTCCCATATCCAGCAGGAATTTCTGTTTCTCCCCCCACCACTTCCGGACGGCAGGATTTCCGAAATCAGGGAACGCCGCTTCCCCGGGCCACACCGCGTTGATATAAACTTCCCCTTCGGGAGTTCTGGCAAAATATCCCTCTCTGACCCCCTCGTCATACACCTCGTATCCCTCTTCCTTTTTGACGCCGGGATCATTGATGGTCACCACCTTGAATCCATCCGCTGCCAATTTCTGGAGAAACGCCGCCGGAGCGCCGTGATAACGCGCCTCATTCCAGGTAAATACTCTATAGTCCTGCATATAATCTATGTCAAAATGAATGGCGTCGCAGGGAATATCATACTTGCGCAGGGACGCTGCGATCTCCTCCATATCCTCCTGGGTCACATATCCCCATCGGGATTGATGGTAACCCAGAGTCCATTTCTGTGGAAGTGGGCAGGTTCCCGTGAGATAAGTATATCCCTCCAGCACCGCCCCCATGGTATCACCCGCAATATAATAATAATCCAGGCTGCCTCCATCTGCGCCGAACCAGTAATAATCCTCCGATTCCTGCCCCATGTTAAAGCAGCTTTTAAAGGTATTATCCAGAAACAGCCCGTACACATGGCTGTCCGTCAACGAGATAAAAAAGGGAATGGACTTATACAGCGCCTTAAAGCTGTCCACCTGGGGATCCGGGTTATCCGTATTCCACATCTCATACTCATAATGCCTTTTATCCAGGAATCCGGTCTTGTCCCCCAGACCGTAAAAATGCTGGGATGGCTCTATTTTTTTCAGGATTTCAAAAGCGTGCTCCTGTCCATGCCCCCCAGCGGAATGCCCTTCCTCCTCCAAAAGCTTCTGCACCTCCGGGCTGACTCTCTGGAGAGGCTTCCGTGTCCCCCTGTAATCCGCGCAGACCTCTGCCCCGTCCCTGTCGAAGAAGTCCACAAAGAATCCGTCGCTGACCCTCACCGAAACCTCCTCCGTATGAATCCACAAGCCGTCTTCTCCCCGGTTCGCCTGGATGGACACAGGAATTTCCTTATTGCCCTCTATGGCCTTGGAGCCCGTCCTCACATTGTCCTCACTGTAAAAGACATTGACAATATGAGATGTTAATACCCTGAGCCGCGCTTGTTTTCCCTCAAAGTCCAGGATAATCTCCTGCCCCTCCACCGTATAATCTGTTAACCTCCCAAATCCAGCTGCCATATGATCCCTCCTGTTCCCGGATTCCATCTTTTCCGGTTCTGTCTATATCTTATTCTGTCTATTCCATCCTGTCTGTTCCGGCCTGCTTCTTCCTCTCTGCCTGCTCCGGTCTTCTTCCTCTCTTCCCATTCCAGCCTGCTTCTTCCTATCTATCCATTCCACCCTGCCTATTCCGGCCTGCTTTTCCATCAACACCGGCTCACCCTTTTAAGATCAGTCCGCCTATCTTCCTGAAATCCCCGTCCATAACGCGATATGTGGCCTGGACTTTTCCGTACTCTTGCGGCGAAATATCCGTATGGATGTATAAGGTATCCATTCCCACGCTCCGGGCTCCAGCAATATCCGCGGCTTCATCGTTACCTATCATGATGCTCTCCGTCGATTCCAGCCCGTACTGCTCCAGCAGCCCGCGGAAAAATGCAGGAGACGGCTTTTTACATCCCTGTTCCGAGGACAGGACAATGCCGTCAAAATAACGGGTCAGCCCCAGCATCCCGATTTCCGGCCGGGTAAAGTCTTTTTGCGCGTTGGACAACAGATACACACGCTTTCCGCGGCTTCTCAGCTCTCCCAGCAATTCCTCCACGCCGTCATACACACGCAGGAGTTTTCTGGACAGGGCACGGAATGTGATCGCCGTCATTGTAGCCTGGGACGCGTCGCACAGGACGTTTTTTTCATGATACAGCAAGGCAAAGACCTTCGTCAAATCCGGCTCTGCCTCTTCCGTCCCCAGCCTTTCCCTTTCTTCCCGTTCCAGCCTGCGGAATGCGCGCTGCAATTCCCGCGCTCCATAACCAGCCCCCAGAGCCCCATAAATCTCACTCATTTTCTTCCACAATCGGGGATCTTCCTCGTCCGTGCGGATATCCGCCAGAGTCCCATAAAAATCAAAGACGTAATTCCGATACATAACCTCACTCCATACGCAGGGCATCATACACCCGCAGAATTTTCCCCGCACTCCACGCGCAGGGCATCATACACCCGCAGGATTTTCCCCGCGCTCCACCCGCAGGGCATCATACACCCGCAGAATTTCTCCCACACTCCACGCCTGTGCAAAGCATCCTCTGGAAGAAACCGGATTTCCGCCGTCGTAAATCTCCGGCAGCTGCCCGATACACCCCTCCCGCAGAGCCGGCTCCATGTACTCCAGCTGACGCTCCACATACGCCCTGGCTTCCGTCGAATATCCGTGCACCTTCAGATAAGCCAGGTAATAGCCTCCCAGCGGAAACACCCAGACCGTACCCTGATGATACGCCAGATCCCGTTCCAGCTGCCCTCCGCCATACAGGGGACAAAATTCCTCATCCGCCGGATCCAGCGTTCTCAGGCCATAGGGAGTATACAGTTTCCGAAACACCACGTCCACCACCTGCTTTTCCTTCTCAGGGGAAAGGACGGAAAAAGGCAGCGAAACAGCCCATATCTGATTACAGCGGATCTGCCTGTCGGCTTTCGTTCCGGACAGCACATCTTTCAGACAGCCCGCCTCCTCATTCCAGAACTGCCCGAAGCTTTCCTTCACCTGTGTCGCCAAAACGCCATAATCCCCCGCCTTTTCAGGGCAGAGACGCCCAAACTCCTCCATGATACACAATGCGTTGTACCAGTAGGCGTTGATCTCCACAGGCTTTCCGTGTCTGGGCGTAGGCAGGATATCTCCCACCCTCACATCCATCCATGTCACCTGGTCGAGATCCCGTCCTGCGGCGATCAGGCCGTCGGCATCCATCCTGATACCGTAATCCGTTCCTTTGCGATACCATTCCACAATCTCCGCCATGGTATCATACATACTTTTCACAAAGACACAATCCTTCGTCTTCCTGTAGTATTCATAGACAGCCAGGATAAACAGCAGGGACGCGTCCACAGTGTTATACCCCGGCGCTTCCCCGCCCTCCGGGAAAAGGTTCGGCATAAGTCCCCTGCTGCAATAGGTTCGGAATGTCTGCAAAATGCTCCTTGCAGTCTCGTACTGACGGGTTGCCAGGCAGCAGCCTTGAATGGCGATCATGGTATCCCTGCCCCAGTCCTCAAAGAAGGGAAATCCCGCCAGGATCGTCTGCTTCGCCGTGGACGCCCTGTAGGAGATGAACTGGTCCGCGCTTACCGCCAGCATCTTTGCCTGCTCGTTCACAAAGCCCGCCTGCTGCGCCAGACTCCTCCTGTGCCTTCTGATTTCCCCGCACATTTCCTTCACAGAGGGAAGTTCAGACGTCATCCCGTATACCAGTTCCAGTGTGTCCGCCTCACCGGGGGAAACCGTTAAGGCCACACAATGATTTACCAGCGTACAGCCTGTATCCCGTCTGCCGTCGCAGGCATCATAGGCGTAATAGAGGTTATGATGAAAGGTCTGCGGCAGTTCGCTTACCTGTCCGTTGGTCTCAAAATACAGCTTCTTTCCCTCAGAAAGAATGCTCTGCCCTTCCATCACAAATTTCCGGGTCTCCTCCAGGAGGGCTCCCTTGGGCACAAATTGCAGATGGGGCAATACTTCCAGTGTAACGTCCTCCCCTGAGCCGTTCCGGATCTCATAGGATATTCCCACTGCGTTTCCTCCCTGCATCAGCACAATGCTCCGCCGGATTTCCACACCCTTCACCAGGTACTCCCACTGAGGGTAATCCTCATAGGAAAAGCATGTCTGGTATAAGTAGCCCTCTTCCCGGAACCGCTTTCCGGATGTGCCGCCCTCCCCTTCACCATCCACACCCTCCGAAGGATCCCGATTGGAATGATCCCGGCCGGAATAATCCTGGCTGGAAATGTGCAGGTTCTCCTCTCCTATATGCAGGAGTTCCTCCAGTCTGTGGATCATATTATAACGGTGATTGGGAGACTTCACACAAGCCATCAGCACCGCGTGATCGTTTCTGCCGCAGGAGCCCACAGCGGTAAGGGAGGAAAATCCCCCCAGCCCGTTAGTCATCAGGTAACAATTTTCCTCCCCCCGCTCAAAAGTTTTCCAGTTCTGTTTTCCATAAATAAATTTCATTTTGCCTCTCATTCCGCCGCGTAAGCGGCATTCCAGTACCGCAGCACTTTACTGTTCAACAGAAACCTCAGGGAGCGCAGCGCCCTGCCTGTTCAGGCGGAAGCTGATCCTGGTGAGCCGATAGATTTTGTCCGTCACGTCCTTCGACAGCATTCCTGTCTCCATCCTCCATACCCAGTTTCCTCCCAGGGTGGAAGGCTTGTTGATCCTGGCGGTCTGATCCAGCCCCAGGTAATCCTGCAGGGGAATGATGCAGGTATCCGCCGCGCTCATCATTGCCAGCCGCACAAAGTCCCAGTATTTTTCCCTTTCCGGCGTATCCCTGTTGTCCAGATATTCCTCCGCAAAATGTCTGCTTTCCCTGTCCAGTCCCCGATACCACTGCACCAGCGTCTCGTTGTCGTGGGTTCCCGTGTAGACCACGCAGTTCTTGTCGTAACAATGGGGCAGATAACCTGTGTCCTCCCCGGGATCAAAGGCAAATTCCAATACCTTCATTCCAGGATATCCGCTGTCCTTCAACAACTTATGTACGGAAGGAGTCTGCAGCCCCAGGTCTTCCGCGATAATGTCCTTCGGTCCCAGCCTGTTCCGCAGTGTCGTAAACAGCTCCATGCCGGGGCCCTTTTCCCAGTGTCCGTTCTCCGCCGTCTCCTCTCCCCAGGGGATGCTGTAATACTCGTCAAATCCCCTGAAATGATCGATCCTCGTCACATCGTACAGCGCAAAACAGTGCTCCAGCCTCCGGCACCACCACTGGTATCCCGTCTGTCTGTGATACTCCCAGCGGTACAGCGGATTCCCCCAAAGCTGTCCCGTGGCGGAAAAGGCATCCGGCGGACAGCCTGCCACCGCCACGGGCCGGTACTCGGAGTCAAACTGGAACATCTCCGGGCTGGCCCAGGCATCCGCGGAATCAAACGCCACATAAATAGGGATGTCGCCTATGATCCGGATTCCCTGTCTATTGGCGTATTCCTTTAGCCGGCTCCACTGTTCACGGAATTTGAACTGAATATACTTAAAAAACTCAATCTCAAAATAGCACTCCCGCCTGTAGTAATCCAGAGCATGGCTCCACCGCTTCCTGATATCCTCCGCCCATTCGCTCCACGGAGCATCCAGATCGGAAGAGCGTCGTGTAGGGAAAGAGTGTTCTGTTGGGTGT
>CANDMD010000212.1 GCA_947385725.1 uncultured Lachnospiraceae bacterium
GATCCTGAACTGTGACTGGAGTTCAGACGTGTGCTCTTCCGATCTGTTCTGAAGATCGCTTCCAAGGCACTGAGGGAGGTGCTGGCTGATCTGGTTCAGAAGGGAAAGATCGCGGAAGACAGTTTTATCCTGTTTGTCAATGACGGAAGCAGGGACCGCACATGGGAACTGATAGAGGAAGAGCACAGCATGTATCCTGTCCAGGTGCACGGCGTGAAGCTGGCGGGTAATGTGGGGCACCAGTTCGCCCTGACAGCCGGGCTGATCACAGTGAAGGACATGAGCGACGTGACCATCTCCATAGATGCGGATCTTCAGGACGACGTGGCGGTCATCGAGGAGATGATCGATAAATTCCACGCCGGAAATGATATTGTGTACGGCGTCAGGAGAGAGCGCAAGACGGACACCTTCTTTAAGAGGACCACGGCACAGGCTTTTTATAAGCTGATGGGCCTGATGGGGGTCAAAACGGTGTATAATCATGCGGATTTCCGCCTGATGTCCAAGCGCGCGGTGGAGGAATTTTCCAAGTATAAGGAGACCAATCTGTTTCTTCGCGGCATGATGCCCCTCATCGGCTATCAGACGGACAGGGTCTATTATGACCGCAAGGAACGTGTGGCGGGAGAGTCCAAGTATCCGTTTAAGAAGATGATGGCGCTGGCTTTTAACGGGATCTCCTCTTTCAGCGTCAAGCCAATCAGCCTGATCCTGGGGATGGGACTGATCATTATCTTTGCCGCGGTCCTGGCTGCCATTTATGCTTTTGTATCCTATTTTACCGGCCATGTGGTGCCGGGCTGGACATCCATGATCCTGTCCATCTGGTTCCTGGGCGGCCTGCAGCTTCTGGCCATTGGCCTGGTGGGACAGTATATCGGAAAGATTTATATTGAGGTGAAACAGCGGCCGCGTTATAATATTGAAAAGGTCGTATGACAATGGTCTGAATACAGAGGATTATACTACGAATGATTTGGAAGAAAAACGCAGTCAGCTGTCTGATGTGGGCGGTCTACCTGTTTGTGGTGGGAACCGCCATGGTATTTACCTGCAGGGCAGTCTGTGATTCCCTCGGGATGGCTCAATACTTTGAATTTGTAATACCGGCAGCATACCTGGCGCTTACCGGAGCCCTGGTATTCGGTCTTCACCAGATGGCGGTGAAGCTGGATGTGGGCACAGGGAGAGCGGGGAAGGGTCTGGCATGGCTGGAGAGGTTTCTGGTTCTTACGCTGTTTGCGGCGGGGATCTTTCTTCGGGTGACGCAATTGCAGCCGGAGGGACTGGCACAGGCGGAGAAACCGTTTTATCTGGAACTGGCATTTATTTCCGCGGACGGGCAGGGGATTCCCCAGTTCGTTCATGGAGCTGTATATCTGTATGTCTGTCTGCTGCGTCTGTGTTTTATTCTGCTTGGAAATAAAGCGGTAGTGGCAGTCTGGCTGCAGGTCGCGCTGCAGTTGTCCGGTGTGCTGCTGCTTCACATGGCGGTCCGTAAAATGGCGGGCAGGATTCCTGCTGTCGTGATGGTATCTTTTTTCATGCTTTCCCCTTATATGGTGAAAAAATCGCTGGTACTTTCTCCGGAAATGCTGTATCTGCTCCTTTTCTCACTTGTATTGTACTTTATTTCCCAGGGCGTGCGTTTTGTCCCCAAATGGGGATTCTGGCTGGTGGCAGGTGTAATGTCGGCTGTCCTGTGCTATTTGGATGTGGCGGGTTTTTTGTTGCTGCCTTTGATATTCGGTGTCATTGTTATGAGGAGACAGGGGGCCGGACGTAAGATTCTCCAGGGATTTTTTGGCAGTCTGGCAGGAGTTCTGCTGGGAGCCGTGGGATGCATTCTGGCGGATATGGCTGGCAGCGGCAAGCCGGTCTCGGAGATCATCGGGGCATGGATGGAGCTGTACCAGTGGGGTAATCTACAGCTTTTCATAAAAATTTCCGGATTTGATGTGATGTGGATGATCGCCCTGATACTCTGTTTTATGGCGTGGGGTGTTTTCGGTTTCTGGTGCGGCAGGGGTGTGGAAAGGTTCACTGTGTGGATCTTCTGTCTCGGTATGGTTGTTCTCTTGCAATTATCAGGGATGTTTACGGAGGAGATGAACGGGTTCGGCTATATTTTCCTTTTCAGTACCATATTGGCGGGGCTGGGAATCCAGGAGAGTATGGCGGTCTACTCTGCGGAGAAGGGATCTGGCAAAAAGAAGGAGAAGGAAACAGCGGGTGGGCATGATGAGACAGAAGACCTGGAAATCATAGCGATAGCAGGGACCGGAAAGACGGAAGTGATGAAAGAAAAAGGAGCGGAGACGGGGAAAATGCCCGAAGGAGAAAACATGGAGAAAGAAACAAAAGTCGAAGAACAAGGTGTAGAGACGGAAGAACAGCCGGGGAAAGAGCGCAAGGTCGAGTTCCTGGAGAATCCGCTGCCCCTGCCAAAAAAGCATGAGAAACGTGTGATGGATTACAGGCTGGATTCCGGCAAAGACCTTGGCGGTTATGATGTATATGTGGCGGACGATGATGATTTTGACCATTAAAAGCCTGTATTTGGAATGATAGAAATAAGAATGATATATAAAAAATCGGGAATCATAAGAGAACAGTCAGGGACGGGCTGTTCTCTTTTTTCGCGTTCATCATTTGCAGGCCCGCCTTGTAATAAGGAACTGTTAAAGAATTGATCTTTACATTGCATAAAAGGATTTATCCCGCATCAACTGCAGAGTTAATTGTTAACAGTTCCTAATCAGGAAAGGAACAGGCCATGTCAGAGGAAAAGAGAAGAGAAAAGCTGGAGACAGAGGAGAAGAAGGACGAGCGGATTGAAAAAACAGGACAGGCGGAATTAAACGAAAACGGCAAGATGGAGGATATCCATCTGATTTCCATTATCGGGGAGATAGAAGGACATGAGAATCTTTCCAACAATTCCAAGACCACAAAATATGAACATATCCTGCCCAGTCTGGCGGCAATAGAGGACAGTAAGGATATCCATGGCGTTCTGGTGCTGCTGAACACCATGGGGGGCGATGTGGAGGCAGGGCTGGCCATCGCGGAAATGATCGCCTCCCTGAGCAAACCCACGGTGTCCCTGGTACTGGGCGGAAGCCATTCTATCGGTGTGCCCATCGCTGTCAGCACGGATTATTCTTATATTGTCCCCACAGGAACCATGGTGATCCATCCTGTGCGGATGAACGGAACCGTGATCGGTGTTCCCCAGACCTTCGAGTATTTCAAGCTGATTCAGGACCGGATCACAAGCTTTGTCTGCAATCATTGCAGGGCAAACAAGCAGGTCTATGAGGAACTGATGACAGAGACCGGAATCCTGACCAAGGATGTGGGAACGATCCTGGTGGGGGAGGATGCGGTAAAGTATGGGATCATTGACGAGGTGGGAGGAATCGATAAGGCCATTGCGAAGCTGCATGAATTGATTTAACCATTTCTGATTTCCGGTGCTGACAGGAAAATTCGGGGGACCAATACTTGATTTTGATGTCAAGAAGGTTCATTTGATCTGTGAGGAATATACAGATTAAGAAAATTGTGTTAGTACTTGACAAAAATATGCGGGGGGGGGGGTAAAATTTATCGTAGCTACAGAACAAGGCATTCCGGATGGTAATGTCGCTGGCAGCTGCATGGAGGCAGTATGGGTAATCTGGAAAAAGTGCTTTCGTGGAATAACGGAGCGCCTTTTTTCAGATATTTCCGACGGGCAGTGCGGGGACAGGAGAGAATATCCCGGGTCAGCGGATGTCGGAAGGATTCCGGAGGCGCAGGGAGGACAGGGTATGCTGGAATTTCAGGAAGGCTTTTTTAAACAGGAGATCCGTGATGGATTTTATCTGGACACCACGATGAAAACCTTGTGGGCAGCGGAACTGGAAGTGTTGCAGATGGTGGCTGGAATCTGTGCCCGCCATGGACTGCAATGGTATGCGGCTTACGGGACACTGCTGGGAGCCATCCGGCATGAGGGATTTGTGCCATGGGATGATGATATGGACATCTGGGTGAAACACCCGGATTATAATAAGCTGATGCAGATATTGCCCAAGGAGCTGCCGGAAAGTTTCCGGGTTCGCAGCCCCCAGACGGATGAGGGCTATGAACAGTTCCACACCTGCTTGAACAACGGGGACGGCATCAATGTCACCGCAGCGTGGATGGAGCAGTACCATGGCTGCCCTTTTACGGTGGGGCTGGACATTTTTCCACTGGATTATCTGCCCCGGAACAGGAAGGAAAGGATGCGGCAGCGGGAACTCTTCACTATGGCGGCAAGGATCGCCCAGCTGGCGAAGAATGTGGGCAGGGGTGAATATGATGCTGCAGGATCCGGGTCATCCGGGCAGGATGCTGGGAGAGAAGGAAAGGTTGGGGAAGAGAACAAAACCCGGGAAGAGAACAAAGCAGCCAGACTAAAGAAAAGCGTCATTGATGAAATAAAACTGGGCATCCGTTACCTGGAGAAAAACTATAAGCTGCGGATAGACCATCGTCTGCTCAGGGATGAAAAATGGGATCGGGTATCCTCCGAACTCTGGCAGTGGGCCAATTATCTGGCGATGATAATTGATTGAAATAATCAATACGGAGAAACAAAATATGTATATGTCTGACTGATATCTGGTAGGTAGGATAAAAGTTGTAACGGATACATGGATTAAATCGTGAATTGGAAACATTGTGGTTTTGTGAGCAATATATGGAGAATTAAGTGTCCACTGATATTGGAATTACAGAAGCATGAGCAGATTATCAGCAAAGTATGCCTGACGGGGCAGCATAGGGAAATGCTGGATCAGGTGATGGGACTTTTCGGGATCCGGGCAGATTGTAACCTGGACATTATGGGAGAAAACCAGGATCTTTCCCAGATCACCGTCAATATCCTGGAAGGACTGGGAAGATTTCTGGATGTGGAAAGACCTGATCTGCTGTTGGTTCACGGCGATACATCCACTTCCTTTTCGGCAGCGTTGGCAGGATTTTACAGACGGATCCCGGTGGGACATGTGGAGGCAGGGCTCCGCACGTATAACCTGGATTCCCCATATCCGGAGGAATTTAACAGGCAGGCGGTAGATCTGGTGTCGGATTTGTACTTTGCACCCACAGAGCTTGCCAGGAAACGGCTTCTGGAGGAAGGGAAGGATCCAGGGCATATTTTTGTCACTGGAAACACGGTGATAGACGCGCTGAAAAATACAGTTACGGATATCTATTCCAGTGAACATCTTGACTGGGCAGAGGGTAGCAGACTGATCCTTTTCACGGCTCACAGGAGGGAGAGCATTGGAGAACCCATGAGGCATATTTTCCATGCCGCCCGAAGGATCGTACAGGACTTTCCAGATGTGAAACTTTTATATCCCATTCACAAAAACCCGAAAGTACGGGAGATTGCCTGTGATATCCTGGGCGTAGAGGAGAGGATCCGCCTGATAGAACCTCTGGATATTTATGATTTTCATAATTTTATGGTCAGAAGCTTCCTGATCATGACGGACAGTGGCGGGATCCAGGAGGAAGCTCCCGCATTGGGAAAGCCTGTACTGGTCATGCGTGATACTACGGAACGGCCGGAGGGAATGGAGGCAGGAACACTGAAACTGGCGGGAACGCGGGAGGATGTCATCTACAGGGAAGTGAAAAGACTCCTGACGGATGAGAAAAGCTATCAGGCAATGTGTCATGCAGCAAATCCATACGGGGACGGACATGCCTCGGAGCGGATTGTGGAGGCGGTTGTTCGATGGTTTTCGGAAGATAAAACATTATATGGAGGAAAGGTCAATGTATTAGCTGAAGCCTAGCTCCTATGTTATTATCTTACTTGAATTTTTTTTTGTTTTTGTTACAATAAATATATCAGAGAAAAAGGAGGCGGTTATATGTCAGTATTTAAAAGCTATTTAAGGCAGCTTATAAGGCAGTTAAAAGCCCTCAAGGCAGCCAATGACGCGGGAAATGAAGAAGAAGTAAAAAAGATAATTGATGAACTTTTAAAAGACGCCCAGGATGGTCTGGAAGATGATTAAGGAGGTATGGACGGATAAAAAATAATGTGATTGGATTGATGTAATAAATAATCCCGAAAGCATGTCGCATGAGAGGGCATTGGCGGAAACACCCGTCAGTGCCTTTTATAATGATTGGAAATATAATGGCACATCCTGCAGGGATGAAGAACTGTTAAAGAATGAATCTTCCCATTTGACTTGCCTGAATGAGAGAAAGAGAGAGAAAAAAACCATGGTGACAAGTACGTATAAAAATGTTATAATTTTAACTGTATGTTTATGAGACTATGAGAAGTGAGGTTAGATGGGATGGCTTCTTCTAAGAGATCATCATCTTCAAATAAAAGTACAGGTAAAAGGGCGGCAGGAACGACTTCCAGGAAAAGGAAGCAGGAGGAGATACAGGAGGCGCAGGACAGCGCATTGTTCCACGAGATTGGATTGATCGCCCTGTTTGTTGTAATGGTTCTGCTGTTCTGCTGTAATTTCGGTATTGTGGGTCCCGTGGGGAATGCTGTCAGCGGTGTGCTTTTCGGTCTGTTTGGGCTGATTACCTATGTGCTTCCCCTGCTGATTTTTTTCGCAGCGTCTTTCTGGTTTGCAAATGAGGGGAATCCCAATGCGGTAAGGAAGCTGGTTTCCGGAGTGGTGCTTTGTATTATGGTGGGGGTACTGTGCGACCTGCTGACGAAAGGGGCGGGCACCCTGGAGACCTATAATATCAAGATAGATCGGAAGAGCGTCGTGTAGGGAAAGAGTGTTCTGTTGGGTG
>CANDMD010000213.1 GCA_947385725.1 uncultured Lachnospiraceae bacterium
CGTACCGTACCGCGCGGTAGGGGCATAGTAACCGATCACCTGATACCCCCAGGAAGCGTCCAGGGGATGTTCCATCACAGGCATCAGCTCCACATGGGTATATCCCATCTCCTTTACATAATCAATCACCTTCACCGCGATCTCTCGATAATTGGCATACTCTTTGCCCAGCTTCGCCCTGACGAAAGAACCCAGGTACATCTCATACACACTGACAGGGGCATTTCCTTTCTGGAATTTTTCTCTGTTTTTCAGGAAAGCTGCATCCTCCCATTTGAAACCGCTGATATCCGCCACCACGGAAGCCGTGTCGGGACGAAGCTGCGCCGCGTTTCCGTAAGGATCTGCCTTTAGATAGGTCAGGCCGCTCTGGAGTTTTAATTCAAATTTATAATTGTCCCCCACCTTCGCATCGGGAAGGAACAGTTCAAAAATACCGGAATCCTCCAGTCTCCGCATCTGGTTCGTCCTGCCATCCCATTGATTGAAATCGCCTACGACACTTGCACGCAGCACGTTTGGCGCCCACACCGCGAAGTACACACCCCTCACGCCATCCAGTTCCATGGGATGGGCGCCCAGCTTTTCATATATGGTATAGTGGATACCGTTGCAGAACCTGTCCATATCATTCCGAGTAATCTGGGGCGCGAAACGATAAGGATCCCCGTGTACTGTTTCGTTCCCTTCGTTGTCGGTCACCAGATAATGGTAATCCCTTAGGTTTTTCTCGGGAACCAGTACGGCAAAATAGCCGCCTTCATCCGCCAGTTCCATGGGAACGGCGCGGTCTGTTTTCTCCAGGATCACCGACACCTTTACCGCCCCCGGGAAATAAGCCTGTATCAAGGTCTGTGTCCCGGATCTGTGAGGCCCCAGCAATGCATGGGGATTGTCGCTTTCAGAATACGTGATCTCTTCAATTCCCGCCCAGTTCATCAGCTTATAAATCTTGTTGGTCATATCTGCCTTCCTTTCCTGTAACCTGCCTGTAAAAGTATTCCTGCTCCAAACCGGAATCAGAATTTTGCTTTCACAAAGTATGCAAAAATAGTCCGCTTCTCAGTTTCGGCTCAAACCAGGTGGATTTGGGGGGCATCAGTCTGCCCGCGTCAGCCACCGCGAAAAGTTCCCCGATGGAGGTGGGGTACATGGAAAACGCGATCTTCATATCCGAATGCACCCTTCTCTCCAGTTCCTCCAACCCACGGATCCCTCCCACAAAATCAATACGCTTATCCGTCTTGGGATCCTGAATGCCCAGCACCGGCCCCAGGAGGTGGTTCTGCAGCAGCGACACGTCCAGTCCCTCCACCGCATCCTCCGAAAGGATATTTCCCTTTGCAGTGAGACAATACCACTGATCTTCCAGGTACATACCGAATCGTCCCTTCCTGTCAGGACGGAAAGGCTCCGGGCCTTTCTTCTCCACCTGGAAATCCTGCCCTATCCTTGCCAGGAACCCTTCCGCATCATACCCGTTCAGATCCCGCACCACACGGTTGTAATCCATAATGCGGAGTTCCTCGTCAGGGAACAGCACGGATAGGAAATAATTGAATTCTTCCTCTCCCGTGTAATCAGGATTCTCCTCCCTCCTCTTTAACCCGACCTTGACAGCGGAGGCACAGCGGTGATGTCCGTCAGCGATATAGATCGCCGGAATCCCTGCAAATTCACTGCGGATCGCTGCGATCTTCCCATCGTCGCTGATGATCCACACCCTGTGTCCGATACCGTCCTCGGAAATGAAATCATACAACGGCTGTTCCGCCCTGGTCTCCGCTGTGATCTCCCGCAGCACACTGCTTGCGCGGTACGCCAGGAAAATAGGGCCTGTCTGCATGTTACAGACATCCACATGGCGGATCCGGTCCTGCTCCTTGTCCGCCCTGGTGTTCTCATGTTTCCTGATCACATTGCTGCGGTAATCGTCAATGGATGCGCATGCCACAATGCCGGTCTGGCTCCTGCCATCCATAATCTGCTCATAAATATAATAACAGGGTTTCTCCTCCTGAATGAATTTCCCCTCTGCTATTTTTTCCCGAAGCAGTTCTGCCGCCCTCTCGTAAACCTCAGGGGCATAGGTGTCCACTGACCGTTCAAACCCCGTCTCCGCCCTGTCGATGGCAAGGAAGGATTCCGGATTCGCCGCCACCACCTCGCAGGCCTCCTCTCTGTTGTATACGTCATAAGGTAGTGCCGCAATTTTTGCCTCCAGTCCGGGAGCCGGACGGTAGGCGGAAAAAGGTCTGATCTCTGCCATAATAGAATTCCTTTCTGTTCCTTTTTATAATTTTAGGATTTCATCCCTTTCCGCAAAATCCCCTATTCTGCCCAGCAGTTTTCCGATGCTGTGATACATGCCCGAGTAAATGACAGGCTCCAGCTTCGTGAGATTGATATCAAAGGTATCCGCACATTCAAGCTGCTCGTCAATCTGCACATTTCGGATCCTGTAGAAAAAGGTGGTGGAGCTGCCTGTTTCCACAGATTGAGTCACTTCACATTCATATACCCACCGGCTTGCATCCAGTACAGGCACATCTACAACAACACCCTTTTCATAATCCTCATACCTTCATTCTCATCCTAGAGCGTTTCTGACTGTTCCCTTCAACGCCCTGATAAAAGGCGCGTTTGAATCAGTTCTGCCAGCGCCTGCCTGTCCACACAGACTGCGGGACGGATGCCGAAGCCTTCCACCCCCGCCTCAATCCGATCCAGTATGTCATAGGGAATTTCTCCGGCATGGTAACCGTTGCCATTGCCCACCGCCCGGCATCCACTGGTGGAATCCTCCGCAGGATCCCTCAACAGCCAGGGGTATTCCTTCACCCCAAGTGACAGGGAATATCCCTCATACCAGCCGGTCTGGTCCTGTTCCAGGGCATAATCCGTGGGGACGGCATAAAGACTGATGTCCGCTTCGCCAAACCATTCCAGTTCCTCCTGGGACAGCAGGAATACCCTGTCTTTCGTCTCCGTTCCCCAGGAATCCATCAGTACATTTCCGATGGTCAGCACCTGCGTTTCCCTCAACACAGCCTTCTCTTCTTCCGTAAAGCCATGCAGGAACCCCGCTTCATTGCTGTAGCCGTTCTTCTTCTCGGACATGGCTGAGGCCGTGGGCGCCTGATCCTCATATACCACATTTTCCTTCTCGCTGTTCAGCCATGACCTGATATTGGAGTCGCACCACAGATTGGAGCCTCTTACACGACTCTCCAACCTTTTGTCTTCAATCTCGACCGCCCAGTAATCCATGTCGCCATCAGAATTGTATTTACCGCTCTCCGCCGCGTCAAATGCCTTCATGGTCAAAATCCTGTCCGACACCAGGATCAGCTGTCCCCCATCCCCGGAGACATGGAGCACACGCCAGATGACAGGCTCTCCCCCGTAAGATCCGAGTTCCACCGCAGCACCCAAATCCAGTTCCACCGTATCTGCACGTCCTTCATCACATACAGCCGTTCCATTGAATGTCCCACTGCCTGCCCCCTGTGTTTCACCGTTTTGCCCCTGCGTCCCGCTGTCTGCCGTCACATTCCCGGCATGCCCCACCTGGCTTGCCGTAAAGACAATACCGCCGACTGCCAAAAGCAGAATCAGCACAGGAACCATTATCCTGAAGCCGCTCTGTCCTCCCCGCTTCCGGAACCCTTGCTCCGACGGTCTGCCGTCCAGCCTCTCCTTATCTGTAAGGAACGCCTTAAGGTCAGGATGATTCCGGAACGCCTTCGCCACGTTCTGATAACCTGGATCTTCTGTCCCGTCAATCCACTGGTTGGTCATCAGGAAATATTCCATGGATTTGGTCAGTGTTACCTCCTCCAGTTTATAGACAATGATCGGGATCCTGCTGCTTCCCGCCCTCTCCACCTCCCGCAGCACATGGGGAGACTGGTTTGACTGCTCCGACAACAGCAGCAGCAAGATATCCGATCCACTGATACCGTTTATGATCTCCTCCGCATATTCCCTTCCGGGCCGGATATCGCGGGGCGCGATAAAGCAGGAATGCCCATCCCCTTCCAGCACAGAACAGATGCCTGAGGCCTTCTCCGCATCATGGGAGGAATGTGAAATAAAAATACGCATTGTTTTCCCTTTCCCAGACCATCTTTATAGCATGATACTCTTTATTTTATCAAAATAACCTATACATAACAAGCATTCGGTGCTAAAATTATGAAAAAGATGGTAACGATCCAGCCCCAATCGTGCCAGGCGGCCTGTTCTTTCTGGTTTTCCGGCTAAAGGGACGATACTTGCAGGAAACAGGCACAGAAAGTACCCCTGTCTCCCCTGCGCCGTCCCTTTAGAAAGAGTTCAAGGAAATCAGTGCACCAGCACTATTTGAAGCTGAATCATTAAAATATGATGGATATAGAAAGGATGAAAAAGATGACCGATGAAAACAAAAAAATTTTAGCCAGGATCAATTCCTACGCGGAGAGCACCCTGGGTGAGATCGATCCCCAGAAAGTACCCGTCTCCCAGCAGTTAGAGCAGCTGAAGCCCATCATGGAGGAGATCGCGAAAGAGAAAAACATGAGTATGGAAGACCTGTTCATCCTGTACATGGACCTGCAGAGCGAAGCCACCTGCTCCGCACAGAAAAAGCTGGAGGACAGCCTGATCGACCTGAATGACGGCACTGACGGCGGCATGCCGCTGCTCTTCCGCTAAAAAGTACCGCAGGAAAACGCCTCATGAACGGCATGGGGTGTTTTTCCTGTATCTCGCGGCTTTTCCTGGACTATGCCGTCCTTTTGTTCCGTCTGGAGGAGCCAAACCTGTCCAAAAATTTCACCAGCCGGTGCATCCCCAGTGCCGCCATGGGAATCATATACACGATATAAGGCAGTACGTAACGGCTGCAGGCTTCCCACATAATGCTAAACAGGAATCCGCCCACCATGGCAATATACAGCAGAAGATCCGCCAGACAATATTTCTTTTTTCTGTCCGCAAACAATGCCACGGCTGACGCTGCCACGTAAAAGTAAAACACAGACTGATATCTGTCCATATAAGCCTGAACCGTCTTTTCCCCTTCAAAATAAACATATCTTACAAAGGCGGGAAACTCTTCCGGTCCGCAGTCAAAGTTTTTCGTTGTCTGGCCGTAATTGTATCCCGGTGAATTCCATTGGGACAATATTTTCCGTCGGAAAAAATCAACGCTGCCGGCTTTATCCTCCCACATATCCTCCAGTGTCTCCCTGAGCAGTCTTTTCTCCGCCAGAGCCGTCCGATCCGTGTCAAAACCATTTTCCGCAAAGTGATCCACGCTGCTGTTGTCAAACCAGCCCGGACCTGCCCAGGTATCCTGCAGCCCCATACGGATCCATGAGATATAAGGGATTCCGCCCGACACTTCGGTTCCCGACATTTTCTCATAATATGTGCAGACAAGCTTATCCGAACCCGAGACTGCCAAAGCCATCACAAGGATCCAGATCACCCCCCTGGGATCTGCCTTCCTGGCCGAGTGGAACAACAGGACGATGCCTGCCGCGACCAATACAATCAGAGAATTTTTCCGCACCATGCAGGCAAGGACAATAGCGAACGTCCCCCACAAAAAGGTGCCGTTAACGGCACTTCGCGCACTGTGACGAAATTTCCTAAAAGGGGGCTTCCTGTCCGTTTTACAGTATCGGATCACCTGCCACATCAGTACCATGGTAAATGTAATGGAAATGATCTCTCCGTATACAAAGGGCACATACAGGAACAGGGGAAAGCATCCCAGGAAAAAAAGAATATAGTAGAATACCGTCTCCAGGTCTTCACAGATGTACTGTAAGATCTTATAACCGCTGTAAAAGAGCAATGGCATACAGAGCGCATTCAAGTACTGAAACGCTTTGTGATTCTCCGGTCCGAACAGAGCCATTATGACCTGGATCACGGCTACAAGGCTGAACTGATGTGGAAAAACCGTCATATAGCAGCCCGGGCTTTCCATGTCAATATAATATCCCCCAAGCATTTTCCGTGCAATGGAAAACAACACACCGCTGTCCCCGTAAGGGATAACATGGCAGTCAGAAACCCATATGGCACTGACCACATACACATAAATGGAAACCATACCGATCAGATATGGTTTCCGTTTTCGAACACATTGCCTGATAACCTGCAAATATTTGCTCTTTGCAATCCTGTGTACCAGAATAGCAGCTGTCGTAACACCTGCCAGCCCCAGTAGGTTCCATCCTGCATTGTCTTTCGTATCCAGAGGGATCGCACCGTTCTCTGCCACGGTATACCTTGCGCTGTAAAAGGTAAGTGCACAGAAAATACATATGCACAAAACCATCAGCGCTCCCCCCGCAGCCTTCTCAAGCTTTCCGCCTATAGCGTCCAATTTTTCCGCCATCATCCTGCCTCTTTTACCAGACTTCCGAATCATTGCCGGACGATTGTTGCCGAACCACTGCCGCCGGATGTCTATTTCACAATCCTCGCGCGGAACACGCCATCAATCTTCTCCAGTGCCTCAATGATATCGGCTGTGGGAGCAGTCTCCACATCCATCATAGTGTATGCCACTTCTCCCCTGGATTTATTCATCATATCGCTGATATTGATCCCTTTTTCACCGAATACGGCAGTGAATTTAGTGATCATATTGGCAATATTCTTGTGGAAAATCGCCACACGTCCCGCCTTGGTGCAGAGATCGGAAGAGCGTCGTGTAGGGAAAGAGTGTTCTGTTGGGTGTT
>CANDMD010000214.1 GCA_947385725.1 uncultured Lachnospiraceae bacterium
TGACGCAAACATCAAGCACTGATTTACTTCAGGATTAATGCAACGATGTACTAGCATACGGCAGCAGTTCCGAGGCTGCCCTGCCAGGATTTTTCATGACCAGGTCATATAAGGGCGCAATGACGGCGGTATCTTCCTCCAATTCTTCCGCGATCCGGTCAAAGCTTTTTCCCTTTGCGGCTTTCTTTATGATCAGGTGGATCAGTTGCTCGGTCTGCCCCTGGATAATTCCCTGAGACAACCCCTGGGCAAGACCTTCCTCACGACCCTCTTCTCGCCCCTCCTCACGTATCATTTCTTCCCTCTCAAATATTTTCATATATGCTAATTCGACCTCCTCATCCGTCTTGATCTGGGACACCATCCCATGTAGTTCCTCCAGATCCTTGTTGCAGGCGTTTTCCGCGGTAGTCTGCTCGAAATATGTCAGAAACTGCTGTAGTTCCACGGACGGGATCCCCCTCTGTCCCTTCGTGTACAGGAACATTGTGAATGCGCCGTCATCATAGGGCATTTCCGGCTCTTCCACGCAGACATTGCGGATGGTATAAACCATCCTGTCCAGCCCGAAGGGATCAAAGGGCATGATTATCTCCTGGCACGCCGGAGTCAGAAGCCGCAGATAAATGCCAGCGCCTTTAACGGGAATCCCAGATACGGATTAGAAAGTGCCATTTTCCGGTTCTCCCTGATCTCCCTGCGGAACTGCCTGCGCAGCGCCATCGCCTGACTGTCATTCTTCAGCTTTCCCAGATTGACATAACACCAGAGCAGGCTCTTACAATACTTAAATTCCGCAGCAGGTATCAGTTCCGGCGCTTCCCCGGTTACAAACGCCAGGTTATCCCTGCTGTTATAGACGCAGTCAGCCATCTTTACCGAAAAAGCGGAAGTCGTGATGCTGTTTGCCCTTTTGCGGTAAAAGTATGTCTCACAGCCCAGAAAGGCGATCCGCTCCATTCTTCCATAGGCCCGCAGGGTGAAGGGTTCGTCCTCGTTGATCCTGCCTCCCGGAAAACGCAGACCCTCCAGCATTTTCCGCTTATAAAGGCGGTTCCAGGATGAAGATCCCGCCAGAAGCACATGTTCCATGGCCTCATGCGCGGTCTCTACTCGTTCCGGCCTTTTACTGCTTCGCTGAATCTCCCTCTCCCCGTCCGCTTTTTCCAGCACAGTGACGCAGGCGCCCACACAGCAATCCACCTGATATTTCGTTAATCCCTCATACAGCCTCTCCAGGGTATCCGCCGCCAGCCAATCATCGCTGTCCACAAAGAAAAGGTACTCCCCTGTAGCAGCATCCATACCAGTGTTCCTGGCCTCCGCCAGCCCCCCGTTTTTCTCCTTATGCACCACCCGGATCCGCCGGTCATTTTCCGCGTATCTTTCACAGACCGCACCGCAGCCGTCAGGGGAAGCGTCATCCACCAGAAGGATCTCCAGGTTTTGATATGTCTGACCGGTCACACTGTCAAGGCATTCCGCCAGATAAGCCTCCACATTATAAATGGGGATGACCACGCTGATTTTTTCCTTCATATATCCTGTTACCTCCTCATCCTGTTTCCCTTCACCGCCCGCTGCACTCCGCACTATCCACATCCGCACTGAAACCTGCCGCTGCTTCCCTTCACTGCCCGCGGGACTCTGCACGCCGCCCCACCATCTCCCTGAACAGCCCGAAGACGCTTCTCAGCTTCCAGCTGCGGCAGTACAGCAGCAGACCTGCCCCCAGCGCCAGTGCTGCGGCAGTCACGGCGATCACAAGAAAGCTTAAGATGCCGCCGCTGTAAATACGCTTCGTCAGGGGATAGATCAACGCCGTTTCCACCGCCGTGACCACCGCGTACTGTGCCAGATCCGCCAGGTAAGAACCGGCGGACTGCTTTACATACTCCCGGAAGAAGACCCGCATACGGCATCCGATCTGCACCAGATAAGCTATTATGGTACCGATGGCAATCCCCGTCACTCCCAGCTTCCTCACCAGCAGCAGAGAGACCACCAGATTCACCAGAGTCGTAATGATCGCCACATTCCGCTCCCTGTGAAACAGTCCCGTAACGCTCATGACGCTCTCCAGCGGCAGTCCCATGGCAGTAAAGAAAAACTGCCCCACGCTTGCAGCCACAAACCCCATTTCCATAAGATAAGTTTCATTCAGCCACAGATCCCTCACAAAAGGCGTGATCAGGCAGAAAACGCACACGGATGCGGTGGAGGCGACCAGGAAGAGCAGAAACGTGATCTGCCGGAGCGCCTGTACGTCCCTGTCCCTGTCTTTCTCCAGAAACAGATGCCCCAGCGTGGGCTTCAATGCTCCGGCAAAAGCCACCATGATATTCAGCACAGACTGAGTGATCAGGCAATAGTTTGTATAAAGCCCTGCCACAACAGTGGTGATCATTCCGGACACAATGATCTTGTCCGTGGACAGGAGCAGCTTCGTGAACAGCCTTGTGACAAAAATATTCCTGATATTGTCCACTACCCTGCCCACAAGTTCCCGTTCCAGCGGCGCTTTCCGCAGCCGCGCCAGAAAAGGATATTTCCGGTCCACATAGGCCGCGATCCACAGATTGCCGGCTGCCTCCACTACAATATTGATCCCCAGCGCCAGCATGTAATTCCTGGATAATTCCAGGATAACTATGGTGGAAGTGTAATTCAGCACATTCACCACCAGCATGGTGATACTGACCAGGTATTCCCTCTGGTCAGCGATCAAGATGGAACGTTTGTAGGACAGCAGGTAAGAAAGCACCGTGCGCACCAGCCACAGAAAAAACACCAGACGAATATATCCCAGGGAAAAGGTCACATCGTTCAGGATCAGATGAACGAAAGGCATCACTGCCATCCCCAGGCCAAGTATCACCGCTGCGAAAACAAGATAGGCTTTCCGGTACAGGTTCATCAGTCCCGCAATCCGTTTCTCATCCTGTCCGGCAATGGCAGCATACAGGTTGTAGACCACCGCCGTAGAGATCCCCAGCTCAGAGACCGACAGAATGGCTATGATGTTGGAGATCACACCATTCATGCCCACCAGTTCCGCTCCCATCAACAGGTTCATGGTTCTCTGGCAGAAGAATCCAACTACGATCAGCACCACCTGACCCAGCATACCGAAAAAACTGTTTTTTATCGCATTCTTTATCTGCATAAGCTTTCAAAGACCTCATTCCAACTGTCCAGAATACATTCCAGATCAAATTTTTCCATGTCAAGCACCGCATCCCGGGCAAACTGTTCCCGCAGGCTGTCATCGGAGGCCAGCTTCACGATTCTTTCCGCCAGTCTCCCGCAGTCATAAGGCTCCACCAGATATCCGTTGACTCCGTCCCTGATGATCTCACCGGGTCCCGTCCGAATGTCAAAGCTGACACAGGGAAGCCCATGGCTTTTCGCTTCCAGCAGACACATTGGCAGACCCTCGGAATGGGAGGTGAGTACAAAGATTCCGGCATCCTTGTAATAAGGTTCCAGATCCGCCACCCTGCCCAGAAGCACAAGCCTGTCCACAAGCCCATGTTCCCGGCTGAAATTTTCCAGCCACCCCTGCAGTTCTCCGTCTCCCGCTACCAGCCACTTCCAGCCGGGAAGGATCTTCAACACTCTCTCCGCCGTTTCCGCCAGGTAGTCCACCCCTTTGATCTCTGTCAGCCTCCCTGCCCAGAGAATATACCTCTCACCAAGGACAGTTTCCGGGACAGTCTTCTTTACACAGCTGCACCCACTGTCTGAAGCAACATCCCGCGCATGTCCACTCTCACTGCCCGAGGCAGCATCCCGCACATGTCCGCTCTCACTGCCCAAGGCAACATCCCGCGCATGTCCACTCTCACTGCCTGAGACAATATCCTGCCGCCTGCCGGACACCGCCGGATTGTAAATAGTCCTAAGTGCTTTGTCCCGATGCAGATACTGTTCATAGCATCTACAGTTCTCCTCGTTAATAGTAATACAGTAGTCCGCTCTCTTTGCCCCGAATCTGAGAATCCACCGGCGGTACAGGCTCTCCTGCTCAAAATAAAAGCTGAAATGCCCCCAGGAAACCACTTTGATCCTGGTTCCCCTCCGTACAGGAAGGGACAGGATATCCAGTACAATATCAATATCCACCAGAATGTCCACACGCTGTTCCCTTAAAAAACGTCTCAGCTTCGGCAGCACCGCCAGGTAACCCGGCCCCGGCTGTATCCATTTCTCTCCCAGATGATACCGCCGTATTTCCGGACGGATATAGAAAGCAGGCGTCCTCTGCTGCTCCACCAGGCTTAAAAACAGGATCTCATGCTTTCCCTGCCCCGCCAGACCGTTGGCGATCAGGACAGCCACGCTTTCCGTGCCGCCTCCCCTGGTAATATCACCTGAAAAAAAACAGATTCGCTTCATATACCATGCCCTCAGTAACTCAGTGTTTTCGTAAGACAATTCAGACAGGCGCTGAACCGTCACGTGTTTTCCACCTGTACGTCTGCCGTAACAGCTCAGCCATACGACACCGCGAAGTCAAAATTGCTTCCCTGTGCAATTTTGCGAGACTTGCAGACGCCAAAATGAGTTGAAAACTCATTTTGTGTGCATCCTCGTAACAGTTTGGCCGAAGACTGAACTCTGTTACCGTCTGCCAGTCCGGTGGATATTTCATGTTGCATTTTACATATACAGATGCTACAATGTGGCAGTGACCGTTACAAGAGAAATTCCGGCCTGAAACAAAGGAGTTACTGTATGAATAAAGCAATTGCCACTACAGCGCTTGTCCTGTCTTATATGGTGTCGAACATCCTGTATCTTAATACTTTCCCCTATACCTATACTCCCGTGGAATACCCCGAATCCGCAAGATATCTGGATAATCCCTATATGGGATTTTATCATATTTACGGCTATACACTCAAGGATGAAATTGTCTATGCTTCCCCGGAAGATGTTCCCAACGTTCCAGCGCCGGAAAACCGCCCCGAGGAGCGGCTGGTGCAGGTACAGATCAATCTCCGGGCCTTTCAGGACCGTCCCCTCACGGACACTGCGCTATCACAGCTGGATACCATCCTGTCCGCATGGTGCAGCACAGAGTACAGTCTGCTGTTGCGTTTTCTCTACGACTGGGACGGCAGAGGACTGACCTCGGAACCGCAGGATATTTCCATAATCCTGCAGCATATGGAACAGGTTGCTCCCGTTTATAACCGCTATGCTCCCCACATCTTCTCACTGCAGGGACTGTTCATCGGCAGTTACGGGGAAATGAACAATACCAGCTACGGCACGGTCGAAGCCCTGCAGCAGCTGGCTGCCAAGCTGGCAGAGACAGCCGACCCGTCCATCTATCTGGCCGTCCGCACCCCCAACCACTGGAGAAGCATTACAGGTGCGGAATCCCGGGAAGGCCTTGCCGCCACGCCGGACAATCCATTTCTGGACCGTCTGGGGCTTTACAATGACGGCATGTTAGGCAACGAAAGCGACACCGGCACCTACACCGACCGCTCCCGGGAGGAAGAGATCGCATTCCAGAACGAACTTTGCCAGACTGTCCCCAACGGCGGCGAAGTCATCATAGAAAACCCGTATAACGATCTGGACAATGCCATTTCGGATATGAGACAGATGCATGTGTCTTATCTGAACAGCGCCTATGACCTGAAGGTGTTGGATAAATGGAAAACCACACTTTACGCCCAGCCCGGTCCCTATGAAAACGCCGTGGGATACGACTATATCCGCGACCACCTGGGATACCGCTTTGTCCTGCGCTCCACGGAGATCCGGCCGGACTATACGCTGATGCAGTCCGTCCTGCGGATTGCCATTGAAAATGTGGGCTTTGCAGAAAGCTACCGCGGATTCTCCTTCCGGCTTACCCTGCTGAATACGGAAACCGGGGAAACCATCGACATCTTACCCGAGGAAGATTCCACCTGCCTAGCCAGCGGCGAGACCACAGTGCTGGAAATTCCCCTGGATCTGGAGTCTTATCCCTCCGGAACCTATGAGCTTTACTGGCAGACCCTGGATGAAGCCTTTGACGAACCCATCCTCTACGGCAACGTCCAGGTTCCCTCCGGTCACGGTTATCTGCTGGGCACAATGTCCCTGGGGGAAGCCGTCAATTAAATCCCCGCAAGGGACAAATACCCGTGCAGGCAGCAGCACCAAGTCAGCCATTCCGACCTGGCTCATTGCCCATGGGAATGAAACGTTCCCAGCAACAGCCTGTCTCCCACAGGTTCATTGGCAAACCGTATGATCCTCTGATCCCGGGTGCGCCGCAATTCCCCGTAAAGGAATGCACCGCTCCCGGAGAATCCATCTTCCAGGGGAATTCGCAGTGTCATGCTTTCTCCTGCCGCCAGCGTTCCCAGGCCGCAGTCCAAAGAGGCCACAGGCTTCTCCCGTGACTGCCCATAGAGCAGGAACCGCACCTCTTCCGCGCAGCAGGCAAAGCCATGGTTGGCAATTCTCAGCCTGATACAGGTCTCTTTCCCCTTCTTTTCCATAGAGACGGCTTCCGCCACAAACCGGTATCCAAGCCGCGCTCCTATCTGATCATACAGGCTGACGCCCGGGACATATCCTGTCTCCCGCCATTCCCGCAGCCTGGCAGATCGGAAGAGCACACGTCTGAACTCCAGT
>CANDMD010000215.1 GCA_947385725.1 uncultured Lachnospiraceae bacterium
ATTTCACTCTTGCGGACACCTCAATGGGATTGAAGGGCTTGGTGATATAGTCGTCAGCCCCCACCGTCAGCCCCAGTACCTTGTCCGCATCCTCCGATTTCGCCGTCAACAGGATCACCGGCACATTGCTCGTCTCCCGTATCTTTACCATGGCTTCGATCCCGTCCATCTCCGGCATCATGATATCCATGAGCACCAGGTGAAGCTCCTGCTCCGCCGCCACCTTCAGAGCCTCCCTGCCGTTGTACGCTTCAAATAAAGTATAGCTGGCGTCATTCAGGTAAATCTTCAGCGCGTTTACAATGTCCTTTTCATCATCACAGATCAGTATATTATACATTTCTCTCCATCCTCCCTCGGCAAAACCATTGTAACAAATAAATTTTTAACAAAAAACAGGTGAAATCTTTAAGAATTGATTAAGGTGGAAATGTTTTAAAAAGGGCCTGTCACCCTCCGGCGGCAGGTCCCTGTGCTGATGCTTATCAAATTCCAATGATCCTTTTATTTTCTGGCAGATACATTCTGCTTCAGTTCCTCCAGGGCTTCTTTGAATTTTATGGAAGTCATACCGGGATTGGAACGAAGCATGTCCCGCTGAAAGAAATCCCTGATCCCGCCCAGCTGCTTTCTCTTCTCCACGCTGACTGCGTACTTTGTTTTCAGTTCGGTCAGTTCCTCGCTGGTACTCTCCAGGTATCCGGAGGGTTTGGACTTCGCCAGGTTCCTGATACTGGCCAGTTTGCCCTCAATATTAGATTTCAGATCCTCAATACGGATGGACAATCCCTCTGTGAAAGCCTCTTTTTTTGCAAGGAATCCTTCATTTCTCACTTCCTTACGGTTTTCCCATTCCTCCCTGCGGCTCTCCCACTCAGCGTTAGCCGCTGCAAAGATTGCATCCAGGTTCTTCTGTATATGCAACAGTTCCTGCTTGACCTGCTCCATCCTGACCAGGATATCGCGCAGGTCAATGGCCGCCTTAAAGGAAAGGGCGAAATCGACGGCAATGACTATGGTGAGGACGATTGTCACCACCGTAAGGATCCGGCCGGGAATAGATAACATAAGTTTTTCTACCGGTACATGAACAATTTCCGTCATAAGGATCGTCAACAGCCCCCAGGCAAAAGTGGTTCCCAGACATATGTGTCCCTGGAAATTAAACTTCTGGTTAGAGTAATCCCAATACCTCACTTTAAAAAGCGCCTCCATGGTAACACCTGTTATATACTCCAGTATGGTAGCCCCCACACAGCCCGCCAGATAAGTCAGGACAATGCTGTCCCGGAAAGGCATGGAAACCACCAGCATCATGATCGCCCCGCTTCCGTAAAGAGGCAGGAAGGGCCCCCGCATAAAACCCCTGTTGGTCAGCTTCCGGGTACGGATGGACACGTGGGTGGACTCAATGCACCAGCCTACAAAGCAGTAGAAATAGAAAAAAAACAGCCACTGGATGATTGAATATTGATACATGGCATACCTCCTGAGTAAAACTACAAAAATCGTAACTGTTCAGAACCCTTTTCGTTACTGTTCGTTCCGCGGCCAGTAACTCATACAACTCACGGTGGCATGGGTGTGAAGCAACCCTTTTCTTCACAGTTGCCAAAATTCTTACCTGTATACCGCCACTTCCAGCGCCAGCTTGCCCTTGCGGGTCTCCCTGGGTTCTCCAAGCACGCGGAATTTCCCATGGCCTCTGGCATTTACGGTCTCACCGGCCTTCAGCAGCCTGGAATTATTTTCACACAGCCTGCCGTCTACATAGACCTTCCCGGTACGGAACAGGTCTATGCTTTTCTCCCTTGACAGATGATACACCCTGGCCAGCACAGCGTCAATGCGCGGCGACTGCACCTGGATCAGGACCAGAGCAGGTTCCTCCTGCGGACGAACCGCCTCCATATCCTCTGTTACAGTACATTTTACATGGGTATGCTTCACCTGATCCAAATTCTCACAGATAAAGGGTGCAATGGAATCTACGCAAAAAAGGCAGGCTTCCTTTTCACCTACCCTGATATCCCCGATGGTACTCCGCTCAATCCCCAGATTCATCAGCGCCCCAAGGAAATCCCTGTGGGACAGCTGATCCGCAAACTTCCTGTTCAGCGGGCTGATGCGGATACATACAACAGGAAACGGCATCTCATATCCCAGGCTGGCTTCCCCGCCAAACCGCAGCATTTTCCGGTCTGCATCCTCATATCCACCATACAGGGTAATGCCGGCATAGCCGAGTTCCCGCTCCATTCCATGCAAAATATCCAGTTCCCCCAGTCCCAGAAAACCGGTAAAGGTATAGACACCCTGGGAATAGGACTTATCCGCCAGATCACGGAATCTGTTTTTCAGTTGCTGTGTTTCCTTTTCCTGTGCCATATCAATTCTCTGTACAAATTACTTCTTCATTAACCAAACCGAACCTTGTTCGATTGCAAATCCATAAGCATCCGCCGGATCCTCTGGGGAAGTGATGATTCAATCAGCGCTTCCTTGGAGCTCAGCTGAAGTTGATGATCTGCTCCGCGGGAGCAGGCGCCTGTGTTTTTTCCACGCTGACTGCATGCAGGACGGGGCCTTCCCCCTGATACTCCTCACGGTACTCCCTGGCCACAGCAGCCGTCACCCTGACCCACTCCTTCTGTTTCAGGGCGCCCGCCCCCTGGTATTCACAGGTATACCCCAGAAAAGCCATATCGTCCGCACAGCAGGTCATAGCCATGCGCCCGGGCACGAAATAATTTTCGGGAAAGTTTTCCGGCTTCAATACCATGGCCACGAACTGAAGCCGCTTCCCCTCATACCGCTCCAGATGATCCATGGAATCCAGATACCAGATTCCATACCCTGTATTATCTAATACGATGGGATCCTGGTTCAGATCGTAGGGAAGATCCTCCTCGAAAATCTCGTCAATCTCACCGTTAGAATCCTCAAAGATCACGTCCGCAGAGGGATTCACCGCCTTGATATTCCTCTTATATGTGTTCAGTTCCTCTCTCACATCGTCACAGCGGTTAAAAATAATCATCTCGGATTTCCGTATCATCTCCGCCAGCAGGGACCGCATATTGGTATAATACATGGGAAAAGTAGAACCGTCAATGGTGGTGATCTGCTGTTCTATTTTCCAATTCCGGGGAAGAGTGACATTTTTATAATTCCACATGCCGTTGAACTCCACAATAATCCTCTCCGGCCTGTGCTTTTTCTCCAGTTCTGTCAGATGCGCCGGATTAAAGTCCGCTTCCTCCTCTATCAGTTCGATCTCCGTGCGGCTCCTCTTCAAAAGTTCCCCGTCATACTCATTTTCCCCTTCTTCACAGAGAAGCAGAAGCGTCTTTCCCCTGACCTGAAAATAGGGCTGTGCCAGGGTAAAACTGATAAATTCGGTTTTTCCACTCTCCAAAAATCCGTTAATCATATATACGGGTTTCATGTCATGCCGCCTTTCCATTTTAACTTTAACGCTTTTTAACGCTTAGGAACTGTTAAGAAGCAGCAATCCCCAGGGAAACCTGCTTCGCTGCCGTAATGACGGCCTATACGCGGAACAGTTCCGCCAGCTTTTCTTCCTTTAACTCGGAACCGATGACACAGATCTTACCTGTCACCTCAGGTCTGCCGCTTCTGATATCATGCTCCTCGGGGACATAGTCATAATAGATCCATGTGCCATCCTCCGCGGGAACCATGCCTTTCGCGCGGAGTACCGCTCCATATTCACCGCTGTCCAGGGCGGTAAGGATGCTTTCGATCCTTTCCTGTGTATAAACCGCGGGAGTCTCCATCCCCCAGCTGGTAAATATCTCATCCGCATGATGGTGATGATGGTGGTCATGGCCACAGCCACACTCCCCATGGTCATGATCGTGGTCATGATGATGGTCGTGGTCATGGCCATGATGATCCTCGTGGTCATGGCCTTCATGTTCGTGATGATGCCCGCCGCATACGGGGCAGGCTTCCTCCCCGTCATGGTGATGGTCATGATCCCCGTGGCCATGCTCATGATGATGGTCATGCTCCTCGTGCTCATGGGCATGCTCCAGCATTTCCTTCATCATTCCCTCCAGGGTATCCGCTCCCTCAATGGTCTCCAGCACAGCCGCTCCCTCAAGCTGATCCAGGGGGGTGGTAATAATGGTCGCCCCGGCATTGTGTTCACGGATCAGATCCACACACTGCTGCAGCCTGTCTCCGGTAACCTTGTCCGTACGGCTCAGCAAAATGGTTCCTGCATATTCAATCTGATTGATAAAAAATTCCCCGAAATTCTTGATATACATTTTAGCCTTGGAGGCATCCACCACGGCTACCGCACTGTTCACCTTCACGTCCAGATCCGCAGCCACATTCTCAACCGCCCGCAGCACATCGGAAAGCTTGCCTACGCCGGAGGGCTCGATCAAAATGCGTTCAGGCGCATACCTTTCGATCACTTCCTTCAAGGAAGCACCGAAATCTCCCACCAGGGAACAACAGATACAGCCTGAGTTCATTTCCTTTATCTCAATTCCTGCCTCCTTTAAAAATCCGCCGTCGATACCGATCTCTCCAAACTCGTTCTCGATCAGCACCGTCCTGCTGCCGTCTATTGCCTCCTTTAAAAGCTTTTTGATCAGGGTCGTCTTCCCGGCTCCCAAAAAACCTGAAAAAACATCTATTTTGGTCATCTCATTTTCCTCCTGTTCCTATTCCGGCGCCGCTTCCGCACCAAACTCTATTTTCCGCCTTTTACGGTTCTTTGTCAAGAAAAGCCACAAAACTTTCTACCATCTCCGGGTCAAACATAATACCCGCCTGGGCACGCAGCCTCTGGACTGCCGCCTCCTTGCCGATATCTGCCTTTTTGGCATTGGGCACCACCCAGTTGCAATAATTGTTCACCATCCGGATGATCCGTGACTCCACAGGGATTTCTGTTCCCTTCAGCCCCTTCGGGTAACTGTTCCCGTCCCAGTTTTCATGGGCTGCCAGTATATACTTGGCGATCAGATGGGTATTCTCAAACTGCAATGCCATATTGTAGCCATTGGTCACATGATGCTTGATCGCTTCAAATTCCTCAGGCGTCCTGGAACGTCCCCTCATGACAAAATTCTCCGGCAGCATGACCAGGCCGATATCCTGATATCTTGCCGCTATCCTTACCTGGGACGCCCTTTCCTCGTCCAGTCCTATATATCTCGCAAACCCGTAAGCTACTTCCGATTCGGCCTCTATATTGCCGCGGTATAGGTAACATCTGTCATATAATTTCTCAAGAATATAATCCAGCAGATTTTCCCTCTGCTTCATTTCCTTTTTATGGGCATACATCAGCTTATCCGCACGCTGGAAGCATTCCAGCAGCGTCTCGGATTCCCTGTCCCATTCCGCCGCCCCGAAGGCTATGGACTGGGGAAAGTTCAGCCGTTTATCGTTCTTGCAGCTGTTGGTCACACGGTTGCAGAAATCCTTCGCCGCTTTCAGAGGGACATTCTGCATCAATATCTGGAATTCATCCCCGCCGCACCTTGCCACAATCCAGTCATCGCCTGCCTGGGTGGCCAGCTTTTTGGCAATATAACGAAGCATTTTATCCCCTGCCTCATGCCCGAAAATATCATTCGTCAGCTTCAGGTTATTAGCATCCGCGGAAACCATGATCACACGGACATCCTCTTTTGTCTCCTCACACATGGCCCTGGCCGTCTCAAATTTGCGGCGGTTCCACAGCCCTGTCAGGGCGTCCTTGTCCGCCAGATCCTGTAACACGGTCTCATTGCTCTCCAGCCTGCCGATCTGCTGTTTCTGATGCAGATTACTATATCCCAGGGCGGACAATTGATCCGCGATCAGCGTCAGAGCCTCCAGTATATGGTCAAATTTCTCCCTTGTCATGACGGGATATTCTTCAATCTTCCGCAGATAGACCTCCTCGTCCACTCCCAGGTTCCTTGCAATTTCCCGGTACTCCTCCTCCGTGGGCTGTTCCCCCTCCAACCGGACCTGCCCTACGAGTATGGTGGCAATATGTTTCCCGTCAATCACAATCCTGATCCCCGCATCGGTGAGCCCGCCGGACTGACACCTGCGGATACAGGGCGACCCTTCTTCGTAGGCAGCTGTTATGATATCCTGATCTGACCGGGCGCACTGGTGCTTCCCCGTCTCCGTATTCCATATCACATCGGAACAGAAATGGAGGTAAAAGGAATCCTTGATGATACGCTTCCCCGCGGGGGTGCGTATCCCTATACCGACCTCGAAAGCCTGCGCCAGCGCATCCATCAGCTTTTGCAGAGCCTCCAGCTCAAAGATATCCTCAAAATGATATGTCTGTTCTTCCATTTCACATTGGTTCCTTTCAAAAAGACCATCCGTGACAGACAGCCTGCCACAAACAATCTTTCCACCTGGACGATCACAATCCAATGCCCTGTCTGTGTGCCATTTATGGCCACGCAGGCAGGGCGTTGGATTCGTAACCCACAGATGAAATCTCTTTGCTGCGTAAGCAAGACGATAAGCCGGGTTATGTCATTGGATGATCATCTATCTGGCACGGCTGTCGCCAGCCGCGTCTAGCGACCTACCTGAAAGCAGGCCGGGCAAGCCTGTCGCTTTCTATTTGGTCTTGC
>CANDMD010000216.1 GCA_947385725.1 uncultured Lachnospiraceae bacterium
GGTCTGCGGAGGAAAACGGCAGGAAGGCGAGGTTTTTGGCGGGAAGCGGCAGGAATGCGAGGTCTTCGGCGGAAAGCGGCAAGGTGGCGCGGTATTTGGCGGGAGCATCTGTGGAGTGGTGCTGTTTGCGGCAATGAGTTTTCAACAGGGAGGCATCACCGCGTATCCGGAAGGAGCAGCTGCTTCTGGGCGTTCCGGGTTCCTCACCGCGACATATGTGGTAATGGTGGCCGTCTGTGCCCGCTTCCTGGGGAAAAAATTACATAAAAGCGTTTACGCCGCGGTGGCAGTGTGCATCGTTGGCATGTATCTGTTATGTATGGCAGGCGGGGTGGGCGAAATTTATTTCGGCGATGCGCTGGGACTGATCTGTGCCGTGTTCTTTACCGTCCATATCCTGGTGGTGGATCATTTCTCTTACTGTGAGAGCATAAGGCTGTCCTGTATGCAGTTCCTTGTCTGCGGGATTCTTTCCACTGTGGCAATGCTCCTGTTTGAACAGCCTGATCTCCATATGCTGCCCGGTATGCTGCTGGCGGCAGCAGGTCCCATCCTCTATGCGGGTATTTTGTCCAGCGGGATCGCCTTTACGCTGCAGATGGAGGGGCAGAAGTATGCGGAGCCGTCGGTGGCGGCGGTAATCATGAGCCTGGAGTCGGTCTTTGCCGTCCTGGGCGGCTGGATCGTATTGGGTGAGAGGCTGTCGGCCAGGGAACTGGCAGGCTGCGCGCTGGTGTTTGCCGCGGTGATCCTGGCGCAGCTGCCCCACAAGGAGCAGGATCAAGGAAGCGCTGTAGTATAGCTGTAGTATAAGCAAAATCCATAAAACCATTCAGGCAATCAAGAAAGGACACAGAAACATGAAGAAAGCAAAAGTAATCATTGACAGGGAGTTTATCGTAAGCCCCATTGACCGCAGGATTTACGGGTCTTTTATCGAACATCTGGGCCGGGCTGTCTATGAGGGGATCTATCAGCCGGAAAGCCCTTTTGCGGATGAGCAGGGCTTCCGCAGGGACACCATGGAGCTGGTGAAGGAGTTACAGGTGCCCATCGTCCGTTATCCCGGCGGCAATTTTGTCTCCGGCTTCTGCTGGGAGGACAGCGTGGGACCCAAGGATAAACGCCCTGCCAGGGTGGATCTGGCATGGCAGGTGGTGGAGAGCAACCAGTTCGGCCTCAATGAGTTCTGCGACTGGTCGAAGAAGGCAGGCAGCCAGGTAATGATGGCGGTGAACCTGGGGACGCGCGGGGTTGCGGAAGCACTGGATCTGCTGGAGTACTGCAATTTTAAAGGCGGCACGAAATTCAGCGACCTGAGAAGGGAGCATGGTTATGACCAGCCCCACAATATCCGCACCTGGTGTCTGGGAAATGAGATGGACGGCCCCTGGCAGACGGGGCATAAGACGGCGGCGGAGTATGCCCGTGTGGCTGCGGAGACAGCGCGGGCGATGAAATCCATGGATCCGGATCTCGAACTGGTGGCCTGCGGAAGCTCCAGTTCCCATATGCCTACCTTCGGCACGTGGGAGACCACTGTCCTGGAAGAGGGATATGACCTGATCGACTATATCTCCATGCACCAGTATTACGGCAATGCCGAGGATGATTCCGCCAGCTTCCTCGCAAACAGTGTAGACCTGGACGAGTTCATTACAAATGTGATTGCCCAGTGCGATTATGTGAAGGGTAAGCTGCATCGTAAGAAGAATATCAATATTTCCCTGGATGAGTGGAATGTGTGGTACCACTCCCACGAGCAGGATAAAAAGCTGGAAAAGTGGGTGCAGAAGCCCCATCAGCTGGAGGATGTCTACAACTTTGAGGATGCGCTGCTGGTGGGCAGCATGCTGATCACCATCCTGCGCCATGCGGACAGGGTGAAGATGGCCTGTCTGGCACAGTTGGTCAATGTGATCGCACCGATCATGACCTCGGATGGGGGAGCCTGGAGGCAGACCATATTCTATCCCTATCTGCATGCCTCCACCCTGGGTAAGGGAACGGTGCTGAACACACTGGTGCAGTCTCCCCTGTACGAGACAAAGAAGTACGGCGCGGTTCCCAGCCTGGACTGTGTGGTGGTGGATAACGCGGAAGAGGAAGAACTGGTGGTATTCGCAGTGAATAAGGATCTGGAGGAGGATACGGAGATTACGATCGATCTGCGGCAGTACGCCGGGTATGGGGTGGAGGAGCATATCACCCTGCACCATGAGGACTTAAAGGCCGTGAACACGGAAGGCAATCCCGGGGAAGTCACACCCAGGGCGGACGGTGTGTCCAAAGTGGAGGATGGCTGTCTGACGGCGGTGCTGCGGAGCAAGAGTTGGAATGTGATCCGGCTTGGTAAGGTGAAATAAAACATCCTGCCGCAGGCGGCATGCCTGGAGGTGTGAGAGGAGAAGGGAAATGTTTTTGCCGGAGGGAATCAAAAGGCTGGTTATGGATGAAAGCTGTCAGGTGGATGACATCGGAATGTCAGAGGCCTCCGTCCTGCTTTTTGGGGATAAGGTGCTGAAGGTGCAGGAGCAGAATGAGGAAGCTGAAAATGAATATGGCATGATGCGGTATCTCCAGGGTAAGCTTCCTGTTCCCACGATCCTTGCCCATGAAACTGTCGGAGGAAAGTCCTATCTGCTGATGCGCAGATGCCCGGGGCAGATGGCCTGTGCCCATGAGTATATGACGGATCCTGTAACCCAGTGCAGAATGCTTGCGGACGGACTGAAAAGACTGTGGAGCACGGATATTTCGGATTGTCCTTTCGACCAGAGGCTGATCCATAAGCTGGAGCAGGCCAGATACAATGTAGAGCATGGCCTGGTGGATCTGGACAATGTGGAGCCGGACACCTTCGGGGAAAAGGGATTCCGGGATTCGGAGGCTCTGCTGCAATGGCTCTATGACAACAGACCCCAGGAGGAGCCCGTGCTGTCCCACGGGGATTTCTGCCTGCCCAATATCTTCGGCGCGGGCGAGACGGTGACCGGCTACATTGATCTGGGCAAGACGGGCATCGCAGACAAATGGTGTGATATTGCCCTCTGCTACCGCAGCCTGTCCCATAATTACAGCGGGAGGTATCATGGTACGGATGCTTACGCGGACTTGGACGATATGCGCCTGTTCCGGGAACTGGGCATAGAGCCTGACTGGGAGAAGATACGCTATTACATTCTGCTGGATGAGTTGTTTTGAGGAAGCGCTGATTCAGTCATCGCTTCCTCGGTGTCTCGCAGGGATTTCATACGAAGTTGTCCCACAGGCTCAGCTGGGTCGCTGTCTCTTTCTGTTCAAACCGGTGCAGATATTCAAATATCTGATTGTTGTTATGGACAATTCCGTTTTCACTGCACCTTAGATGGAACAGCCGCATCAGCCTGTCATTGTCGGGGCTGCTGAGTTCATACTGGTTGCCGTATTTCCGTATGTATTTTTCTTTCAGATGGGGAAACAGTTTGTCCAGCTGGCTGTAAAAATATTCCCGGTTTCCGTCCCGGAGGGTCAGTCCCATGCCGAAGCAGATGATGCCGTGAACCTTTGCCTCGATGCACAGATCCAGGATACCGAATATATTTTCTTCAGTGTCATTGATAAAGGGCAGAATGGGGGAGAGCCATACCACGGTGGGTATTCCGGCATCCCGCAGCTTTTTCAGGACCTCGAAACGTTCTTTTGTGGTGCACACGTTGGGTTCCAGCATTTTACACAGAGTTTCATCGTAGGTGGTCAGGGTCATCTGCACCACACATTTTGTGCGGCGGTTGATTTTCTGCAGCAGATCCAGATCCCTCAATATTCTGTCGGACTTTGTGATCACGGTAAAGCCAAAGCCATACTCATAGATCAGGGACAGCGCCTTTCTGACATAGCCGAGTTCCATTTCCAGGGGAATGTAGGGGTCGGTCATGGAGCCTGTGCCGATCATACATTTCTGTCTCTTTCGCCTGAGGGCGTCCTCCAGCAGTTCGATGGCGTTTTCCTTTATCTCTATATCTTCAAAGGCGTGATCCATGTGGTAGCATTTGCTCCTGGAATCACAGTAGATGCATCCGTGGGAACAGCCGCGGTACAGATTCATTCCGTTTTTGGGGGATAAAATCCCCTTTGCTTTTACATAGTGCATGTTTACTCCTGAAAGCGAGCCTCCTGTGGAGGTGCGATATTTACAACAGCAACATTGCCCTGGAGATATCATCCGTGATCATCTCCACCTTACTTTTTTCTATCAAAAGATTGCCGCCGGTTATGATGTATGAGGGAAAGACTCTTATGCCGTCATAGAAATATTCGTTTCCCCTTATGCGATAGGTTGGCTGGCTCGGTATTAAATTTTTCTTTGTCTTCTTTCTTGCAATCATGTTGAATGCTTTTTTTGCAATATCCCCCATCAACATGATTACTTTGACATTTTGGAATAATGCAAGTTCCCTTTCTAAAATAGGAAGCTGGTTTTTTATGACCTCTGTGGGTATGGTATACTCCTTCTTGGGTGTTTTCACTGCGGTTGTGATGTAGATTCCCCTGTCCACGATATCGTCTATTCCAGTTACCTTTATCCCCGATTCATTCAGTATCGGAAGGGTGGTGGAAAGGAAGGCGGCGTCGGGATGTCTGCTGTAAAAATAGTCGTTCGGGTTTGAGGGAACCGTCTCGCTGATCATTACCATCCGGATGTCATTTGTCTCAATGACGGCATCCGGTACCTGGATGGACGCCTTCTGTTCAATGGATGGGTCTGATTGGATCAGGTCTGTTAAATATTCCTTTACATTGAGTATCATGCAATGGGATCTCCTTCCTGCTGTCTGATTCCCTATTATAGCAGATAAATTGCATCCTGTGTCATATTTCTGATATTATTTGTGAAGGAACCTTTGTAAGGGGTTACTGCCCACTCCGCAAAACAGCGGTTCCACGCACGGCCATGAAAAGTAGCTATAAGGGATCTGCTATGGATTGCAGATTTGAGAAAGCGGCTATGGACGGTCATATTTGTACCAGGCCTGATTTGTGTCGGATACGATGCAGGCGCTGAGGTATATAATTGTTTTCTGGATTTTGCGGTTAGGGAATAGTAGAACCTTTGAATGTGTGCTAAAATATAAATAGTGATTTAATGTGTGGTCTTGTTTGTGTCTTGGAAAGGAATGGCAAAAATTGTGGGAAAGGGAATACATCCTGAATTTCTGTATACATAAACCAAATGCTTGCCACCTTAAATGTATAACGAGTGGACGCATCTATATTGTTGGGCAGAAAGCGGCAAATAAATGCGTTCACGAGTATAAAAGGAGACGAGTAACAGATGGAAAAATGGTATGTGGCGGCTAAAAAGGCCGATTTTAACAAGTGGGCGGCGGAGTTCGGGATCAGTCCTGTGGCGGCGAGGATCCTGCGCAACCGTGATCTGACGGAGAGCAGTGAGATCAGGAAATTCCTTTACGGTACATTGGAGGACTGTTATTCCCCATGGCTGCTGAAGGATATGGACAGGGCGGTGGAAGTGCTGCTGGAAGCGATAGCGGAGCAGACGGCGATCCGTGTCATCGGAGATTATGATGTGGATGGTATCTGTTCTTCCTACATATTGACGAAGGGTCTGCAGGTTCTGGGGGCAAAGGTGGACACTGCCATTCCCCACCGCATTCATGACGGTTATGGATTGAACGATCACCTCATTGAAGAGGCGAAAAAGGATTCCATCGGCATGATCCTGACCTGTGACAACGGCATTGCGGCGGCATCCCAGATCGAGTTAGCCAACTCTTACGGAATCCGGGTCATTGTCACTGACCATCATGAAGTCCCCTTTGTGAAAACGGTTGACGCGGAGGGCAGGGAGAGCCGCAGGGAGCAGCTGCCTCCGGCCCTCGCCGTCATCGACCCCAAACGGGAGGAATGTACCTATCCCTTTCCCAATATCTGCGGCGGCGTGGTGGCCTATAAGCTGGTACAGGCGCTGGCAGGGAAAATCTTGGAGCCGGACAGTGACAGGGCTGCAGTGGAGAAAACCCTGGTTCACCTGATTCAGGGCAGGGGCGGAGCAGCAGGGGAAGTCCCGGCTCAGGGGCAGGGACAGAGACGATTGATGGCAGAGGAGACAGGAAGCCAGTATCAGGGCAACCCTGGAGGGAGGGATGAAAAGCTGTCCCACAGTCTCGCCGAAGTACTGGACGAACTGCTGGAATTTGCGGCCTTTGCCACGGTATGCGATGTGATGGAATTAAAGGATGAGAACCGCATCCTGGTGAAGGAAGGGCTGAAACGGCTGCAAAACACCCGCAACCAGGGCATCAGGGCGCTGATGGAGGTAAACGCCATTGAACCGGCGAAACTGTCAGCCTATCACCTGGGCTTTGTGCTGGGTCCCTGCCTCAATGCCACAGGCCGTCTCGACACCGCGAAGCGCGCGCTGGAGCTGCTGCAGAGCAGTACGAAAGTGGAAGCCATGAGTGCTGCACGGGAATTGAAGGAACTGAATGACAGCCGCAAGAACCTGACCCTACAGGGAGTGGAGCAGGCAGAGCGCTATATTCGGGAGCACCATCTGGAGCGGGACAAGGTCATG
>CANDMD010000217.1 GCA_947385725.1 uncultured Lachnospiraceae bacterium
TGTGACTGGAGTTCAGACGTGTGCTCTTCCGATCTCCATACCACGACTTGATCTGCCCTGAAAAATCCAAGATTTTCGGTGCTATTTTAGAATTTACCTGCCTTAGCCGCTTCCTCGATGCTAACAGCCACAGCAACCGTCATGCCCACCATGGGGTTGTTGCCTGCACCGATGAGACCCATCATCTCCACATGGGCGGGAACGGAGGAGGAACCTGCGAACTGTGCATCGGAATGCATACGGCCGAGGGTATCCGTCATACCGTAGGAAGCAGGACCTGCCGCCATGTTATCGGGGTGGAGAGTACGGCCTGTACCGCCGCCGGAAGCAACGGAGAAGTACTTCTTGCCCTGCTCGATGCACTCCTTCTTGTAGGTGCCCGCAACGGGATGCTGGAATCTGGTGGGGTTGGTGGAGTTACCGGTGATGGAGACATCCACGCCTTCCTTATGCATGATGGCAACGCCCTCGCACACATCGTTTGCGCCGTAGCAGTTCACCTTTGCGCGAAGTCCCTCGGAATAGGACTTGCGATACACTTCCTTTACTGTATTCGTATAAGGGTCATACTCTGTCTCAACGAAAGTAAAGCCGTTGATACGGGAGATCACCTGTGCCGCATCCTTGCCCAGACCGTTCAGGATGACACGGAGAGGTTTCTGCCGAACCTTGTTCGCCTTCTCAGCGATACCGATAGCGCCCTCCGCAGCCGCAAAGGACTCATGACCTGCCAGGAAGCAGAAGCACTCGGTCTCCTCCTCCAGAAGCATCTTGCCCAGGTTGCCATGACCCAGACCTACCTTACGAGTATCAGCAACGGAACCGGGGATACAGAATGCCTGAAGTCCCTCGCCGATGGCTGCCGCCGCATCCGCCGCTCTCTTACAGCCCTTTTTGATCGCGATAGCCGCACCCACTATGTAAGCCCAGCAGGCATTCTCAAAACAGATGGGCTGGATGCCTTTCACCTGATTGTAAACGTCAAGCCCGGCATCCTTGGTGATCTTCTCCGCTTCTTCGAGGGAAGCGATGCCATAGCTGTTCAATACGGAATTGATCTTGTCAATTCTTCTCTCATATGATTCAAATAATGCCATCTTACTTTTTCCTCCTAAATGATGTTTACATCTATTTACTCTTTCCTGGGATCAATGATCTTCACAGCGTCATCCACACGGCCGTACTGACCCTTCGCCTTCTCCCATGCAGTGTTGGGATCGTCGCCCTTCTTGATGAAGTCGGTCATCTTGCCAAGGCTCACGAACTGGTAACCGATGATCTGGTCATCAGCGTCCAGGGCGATACCGGTCACATAACCCTCCGCCATCTCCAGATAACGGGGACCCTTTGCAAGTGTGCCGTACATGGTGCCGACCTGGCTTCTCAGACCCTTTCCAAGATCCTCCAGGCCTGCGCCCACAGGAAGTCCGTCCTCGGAAAAAGCGCTCTGGCTGCGGCCGTAAACGATCTGCAGGAACAGCTCTCTCATAGCGGTATTGATGGCATCACACACAAGATCTGTGTTCAGCGCCTCTAAAACAGTTCTTCCGGGAAGGATTTCAGCAGCCATAGCCGCGGAATGGGTCATACCGGAACATCCGATGGTCTCCACCAGTGCCTCCTGAATAATGCCCTCTTTCACATTCAGGGAAAGCTTGCAGGCACCCTGCTGGGGCGCACACCAGCCTATGCCGTGTGTGAAACCGGAAATATCCTTCACTTCTTTTGCTTTTACCCATTTTGCTTCCTCAGGGATGGGAGCACAGCCGTGAGCAACGCCTTGTGCCACCGGACACATTTCTTCAACTTCCTTTGAGTAGATCATGCGAAATCTCCTTTCAACTCTTTTCTATTGATATCTATTCATTGATAAAATAATATCATTCGGATACATTTTCTCATACTTACCATAAAAAATCCAGTGATTTTAAAAAAAATGTAGAAATTTATAGCCTTGCCAAATCTTTTTCCGCGATTTCCGTCCTGGTCTTATAGATGCTGTCCGCAGGGATCACGCCCCTGACCATGGATGTGGGATAGATGTTGGTATTCCTGCCGACCACGGTGCCGGGATTGAGGACGCTGTTGCAGCCCACCTCCACGTTGTCCCCCAGCATGGCTCCCATTTTCTTGAGCCCCGTCTCAATGGCAATCTCCCCGGCGATCCCCTTTCCCTTTACCACCACAAGGGTCTTGTCGCTCTTCACGTTGGAGGTGATGGAACCGGCTCCCATGTGGGATTTATAGCCCAGGATACTGTCACCCACATAATTGTAATGAGGCACCTGCACCTTATTAAAGAGCACCACATTCTTCAGTTCCGTGGAATTGCCCACCACGGCTCCCTTTCCCACAATGGCGCTGCCCCTGACGAAGGCACAGTGGCGCACCTCCGCCTCCTCGTCGATGATCAGGGGACCGTTCAGGCATGCGGTGGGCGCTACCTTTGCGCTCTTTGCCACCCAGATGTCCTCTCCCCTCTTCTCAAAAATATCCTCCGGCAGCGTGCTGCCCAGTTCAAGGATAAAATCACGGATCCTGGACAGCACTTCCCATGGGTAGGTGGCACCCTCGAATAATTTTGCGGCGATTGTCTCGTCAAGGTTGTACAGATCAGAAATTGTAATGTTGTTGCTCATTGTATCCTCCATTTCCGCGCTGTCTAAGAAGGTGCATACCCCCTATCTGCGCATAAGTGACTTTGTGGCAATTACCTACTTTTTATAGTTTGCCGCAGCCGCGTCAAACTGTCCGAACAACGATCGCTGATTGTTCAGCTGTTTCACATATTCCGTCCTCCTGCCCACAAATCCGGTCAGCTTGGCCATGTACTCCTGGGACGTGATATCCCCCGCAGCCACCATGGTCAGCCCCTTCTCCCAGCTTGCCGTCAGGGAAGGATCCAAAAGCGCGCGGATGGAACCATTCACCACATCATAGATCATCTCGCCCATCAGGGTAGGCGTCAGCACCTGGGTCTTCTTATTCAGGGCGAGGTACTCAATATTCACCAACTTTTTCAGGATCTCCGCCCGGGTGGCGCTGGTACCGATGCCGCTCCCCTTGATCTGGGCGCGCAGCTCCTCATCCTCAATAAACTGCCCCGCATTCTCCATGGTCAGGATGATGCTCCCGGAGGTGTACCTTTTCGGCGGGGAGGTCTCCCCCTCCTTGATCTCATAGGCTTCTACGGTTACGCGGTCTCCCTTTTTCAGCTTCATGAGAAGCTTTAAAAGCGCTTCATCACATCCCACCTCGTTTTCCCCGTCCTCACCGGCATCTTTCCTCCCGTCCGGCATTCCGTCCGTCCCGGTCGGTGTTCCCCTCATCCCGGATTCTCTTGTCCCGGCTGGCGTTCCTCCTCCGTTTTCCCCGTCCCCTGCTGTTTTGTTCCGGTTCTCCTTTTTTGCCGCCATGGTATCCTTCTTAAAGGAAAAGGCTGCCACCCTCAAGTATCCTTCTTCCTCGAGCACCTTGAAATTAGAGAAAAACCTTTCCTCCTTCACCCTCACGCACAGGGCACATTTCCGGTATACCGCCGCGGGATAAAAGATGCTTAAGAACCTGCGCACGATGATCTCATAGACCCTGGCGGAGAGAGGCGGCAGGCCGTTCAGGTTATTCAGCCCCTGTCCCGTGGGGATCACCGCGTAGTGATCCGTGATCTGTTTGTCATCCACATACCTGGTTTTTGCGATTCCCTTATAGCTGCCGTTATTCAGGATCTCCGCCGCAAAGGGAGCTGCAAGCGGGTATCCCCGCAGACCCCCGATATTTTTATGGATCTCCTTTGCCACTGCCGTGGAAAGCACGCGGGCATCGGTCCTGGGGTAGGTCACCATCTTTTTCTCATACAGTTCCTGGACGATCCGCAGGGTTTCGTCCGGACTGATCTTAAAGTATTTGGAGCAGTCGTTCTGCAGTTCCGCCAGGTTATATAAAAGGGGCGGGTTCTTGTTTTCCTTCTTCCGTTCTACGGATTCCACCGCCACATCCCCCACGGGCTCCTCCTGCAGATGTGCGATCAACTCCTTGGCGCTCTCCTTCTCCTTGAAACCGTTCTCCTTGTATAGTTTCGGCGATGCGAAATAGGGGGAACCCTCCACCGCCTTCCACTCCCCGGTGAAAGCCTTGTCCTGAAGTTTAAAATTGCCCAGCACGCGGTAAAAAGGCGTTTTTACAAAGCTACGAATCTCACGCTCCCTGTTGACAATGATGCCCAGGACACAGGTCATGACACGTCCCACAGAGATCACGGCTTTATCGCGTTTCAGGTAATCCTTTACACTGCGTCCGTATTTTAAGGTAAGCGCCCTGGAAAAATTGATTCCCATGAGGTAGTCTTCCTTTGCCCTGAGATAAGCGGCGTCACTGAGACTGTCATACTCTTTCAGGTCCTTCGCCTCCCGAATGCCTCTCAGGATCTCCTCCTCTGTCTGGGAATCAATCCAGACACGGCGGCGCTCCTTGCCCCTTACGCCCGACATCTGCTCCACCAGACGGTAGATATACTCTCCCTCGCGTCCGGAGTCCGTGCAGACATAAATAGTGGTCACATCCTCCCGCTTCATCAGGGAACTCACTATATCATACTGCTTCCTGGAACTGTCTATGACTTCATATTTGAATTCCTGCGGAAGGAAAGGAATGGTGTCAAAGCTCCATCTTTTGTACTTCTCATCATAGACGTCCGGGTAACTCATGGTCACCAGATGCCCGACGCACCATGTGACAATGGCGCTCTCAGACTCCAGATAACCGTCACGAGACCTTGTATTTATTTTCAACGCATTGGCAAACTCCCTTGCCACGCTTGGTTTTTCCGCAATAAATAAATTTTTTCCCACAGACTACCGTCCTTCATCCAGCGGGACAGTGAGCAGCTTTACCTTCCCCTGTGCCGCGATCCTTTGCAGGGATTCGTCAAACCCTTTTTCACAATACATCCTGATATCGTCGCTTTTTACCTTTGCCTTTTGCATGCAGAACAACAGCCATTCATAATCCTCGCCGGTCATCTGCTTCGCATAGGAGCAGGCCGCCACCGTCAGACCTCCCTCCGCATTGGCGGCAATCACGTCAATGGCGCCCGATTTTCCAAGCCACTCCCCGGCGTTATGACAGGAACGTCCCACCTGCTCCCTGCAGATCTTCCGGTAGGCTTCCTCCACATACAGGGCAAAGGAAGGCGCGATCCTCTGCTCATAGAAAGCCGCCGGGGTAAGCTGACGCAGGCTGCTCATCCCCGGAAAGAGATAACGGAAATAGAACTTCACATAAAAGTTGGAAATCCTGTATATTCCCTTCTGGGTTTCCGCCCTGCTCCCGGTCTCATAGGAAGATACCTTTTCCACCAGATCCAGCTCCATCAGATTTTTCAGATAGACGCTGATCTTCGCCCTGGAAAACCCCGTATGCTTATAAATATCATTCAGCTTATTGCAGTCCCTCGCCATTGCCGCAAGAATCGAATAATACACCGCCGGTTCCCGCAGTTCCTCCAGCAGGTACAGGGACATCTCCTCATACAGACGGCTTTCCTGACACAGCACATTGCGAATGATATTTTTCTCCGCATTGCATTCCTGTGAAAAATTCATCCAATATCCCGGTATGCCGCCCAGAACCGCATAGTTGCAGATACAGTCCTCCCTGGAATATCCGGGAAAAAGCGCTGCAAGCTCAGACAGGGGCATTTCCCTGACTTTCAACCAGCCGTGGATGGCCGCGGCGCTCCGGCCTATCTTGCCGACCATGGTGTTTTCCACCCACCCCGAGGCGGAAGTCACCAGAGCCACCAGCACGGGACGACTCAACAACCTGCCCTCCACATAACGCAGCAACGTGTCAAAAAACGCACCGTCACCTTTCACCATATGATGGAATTCGTCAATGACAATAACCTGCTTTTCCGTCTCCTTCCGGGCTGCCGCATTTTCAAACAGTTCCACGTACTCCGGATACCTGTTAAGCTCTCTTCCCCCGGCACGCAGTTCCGCCCCCCATTGAAAGCGCTGTTCCCTCTCCGAACAGGCCCTGGCAAGATAATAGGAATGCTTCTTATCCCTGCAGAACTCCTGTAGGAGCGCAGTCTTTCCCACGCCTTTACTGCCGTATACCACAAGGATCTGGCTGCCCTCACGCTGAAAATATTCAGTTAGAAATTGCAGTTCCATACTGCGTCCGACAAACTTCTCCACGCGGTTTTTCCCCTGCCTCCCGCGGCATTCGCCAAGCCGACTTTGTTGGCTTTATGCTCGTGCAGGCAGCGTCACAAAGTCAGCTATACTGACTTGGCTCATTACTCGCGGGAATCCATGCATCAGTCCCCGTACGGGACGGCATTCAATACCGTTTCCACATCTTCGGCAGCCAAAGGTCTGCCGAAGAGATACCCCTGGATCACATCACAGCCTATGGAATACAGATACTCATACTGTTTCTGCTCCTCCACGCCCTCCGCCACGGATTCGATCCCCAGCGCCTTCACCATGTTGATGATGGCTTCCGTGATGACCCTGGTGGCGGAATCCTCCAGCACCGTGTCAATAAAG
>CANDMD010000218.1 GCA_947385725.1 uncultured Lachnospiraceae bacterium
ACTGTGACTGGAGTTCAGACGTGTGCTCTTCCGATCTATGTTCCGGGAGATAGACGCGGAGTGCTACCTGATGATCGACGGGGACGACACCTATCCTCTCGACTGTGCCCGGGAACTGGTGGACAAGGTATTGGAGCACAATGCGGACATGGTGGTGGGGGACAGGCTGTCCTCCACGTACTTTACGGAGAACAAGCGTCCTTTCCACAATTTTGGGAACAGCCTGATGCGCACCGGCATCAACCGTCTCTTTCATTCCGACATCAAGGATATCATGACCGGATACAGGGCGTTCAGCTATGAATTTGTGAAAACATTTCCTGTCTTTTCCAAGGGATTTGAGATTGAGACGGAAATGACCATCCATGCGGTCAATTATAACATGCAGGTGGAAAATGTGGTGGTGGAATACAGAGACCGTCCGGCAGGCAGCGTGTCAAAGCTGAATACCTACAGCGACGGCATGAAGGTCATCCACAAAATGCTGCAGCTTTATAAAAATTACAAACCGATGCATTTCTTTGGCGCCCTGTGCGCATTACTGATCCTGATCGCGCTGATCCTGATGCTGCCCATTGTGAATGTGTATCTCAGGACAGGGCTGGTTCCCAGGTTCCCTACTCTGATTGTCAGCTGCTTTATCGCCCTTGCCGGGATACAGGCATTCTTCTCGGGAATGATCCTGGAGGTGATGGCGGCGAAGGATAAGCGTGACTTCGAGTATCGTCTGGCGAAGATTAATGAAGAAAAGAGAAAGCTGTGATCCCTGGAAAAGGAGACCGGGTAACAGGGATGTCAGGTAACAGGGATATGGAACGGAACGGATTGCTGCGGAAACCAATTGCATATATGATATTCATACTGCTGGGATTCTGGTTCTTTTTCTTCTGCCTGACGGGAAAGGATCTGGCCACGGAGGGAAATATCTTATGGACAGGCGGATATCTGCTCCGGATCCTGCTGCTTGGCCTGTCGGGAGGCGGGGCTGTGGGAGCGGCCATCTGCTTCGGGCTGTACCGGCTGGCCGCCGGCAGGGGGGAGAACGAACAGAAAACCGGGCAGAAAGCCGTGACACGGCAAAGCTGGCCCGGGGGCGCGGTCTTCGGAGGAAGCTTCCTCCTGCTGGTCCTGGGCTGGCTGCCCGGCTTTCTGGCGTATTATCCGGCAATCTGTGCCTATGATTCCCCGACACAGGTGGGACAGATCGCAGAGCGTACTTTTATTGACCATCATCCCCTTGCCCATACGCTGTTGATCAAGTGGGCAATGGACTTCGGGAGAAATGTACTGGGCAGTGTCAACAGGGGGATTGCAGCCTATGCGCTGTTTCAGATATTCCTGCTGGCGGCAGTCTTTGCCTTTGGCATCCTGCGGCTTTACCGGCATGGCGTGAGACCCTTGTGGCTGCTGTTGCTTCTGCTGTTGCTGGCGGTATTTCCCTTTAACACCTATATGAGCATCAGTGTGACAAAGGATACTGTTTTCAGTGCTTTCTTTGTGCTTCAGATTGTGTCGCTGTATGAGCTGCTGACCGGGGCTCTGTCGGGAAAGCGCGTTACCTGGAGGGAACTGCTTTTTTTCTTTTCCACACTGGGAATGATTCTGTTTCGGAATAACGGACAATATGCTTTCCTGGTACTGACGGCGGTTTTCTTTTTGGCGGTTCTGACCGGCAGAAAGGGCAGAAAGTGGTATGGGCGGCTGTTTCTGTGGTCTGTGGCAGGTCTTCTGGCGGGGAATGTCTCGTTGACGGCGCTTTTTCAGCTGACCGGCGCACAGCAGGGCGACAAGAGGGAAATGCTCAGTATGCCCATCCAGCAGATGGCGCGCTGTATGGTCTATCACGGCGGCGCGGGGGTGCTGCCTGAGGATGACGGCACCATGGACGAGGAGGACAGGGCTCTGATCTGCGATTTTATCCTGGACGAGGGATACCGGGATTATGATCCGGTGATCTCGGACCCGGTGAAGCGCCATACCAACACTTATGTGGTGCGGTATCGCCTGAAAGATTTCGCGTCAGCCTATTTCAGCCTGCTGGCACAGTATCCGGGGGACTTTGTCAATGCGGCGCTGGCTGTGGACGCAGGCTATCTGTATCCGGCGGACGTGTCCCATGCTTATGTGAATACCAGGCAGGATGTCAGGGGCATGGGGTATGTGCAGACAAGGTGGGCGGAAGAGGTTTTTGCCAATCACGGTATTTATAAGGACTCCAAATGGAAGTGGCTTCATGAGCGGATGGAGCGTTGGGCGGACGGGAACTGTTATCTGGACATACCGGTGCTCCGGTACCTGTTCATGCCGGGGATCTGGGTGTGGCTTTATCTGCTCCTGTGCGGCTGGCTGGTGATTAGACGGGAGTTTGCCAGATGCCTTCCGCTGGCGTTGGTTATGGGATACTACGGAACCCTGCTGCTGGGTCCCGCCGTTCAGCTCCGTTATATTTATCCCATGATGATTGCCTTTCCCTTCGTGTTCCTGTGGAGTACGTTAAGGGATTGTTCGGATATAGCGGACGCAGAGTAGACAATTCCTGAAAATAAATGGAAATATGGAGCGCCTGTCAGGCGGAGTGAGAAGAATCATGACAGATAAACTGATTATCGGTGCAGGGCTGTACGGCTTATACGCGGCGCTGTACTGTGCAAAAAAAGGACAACAGGTGAAGGTGCTGGAGCTGGACGGAAAGCCCTTCGGCCGGGCTACTTATATCAACCAGGCGAGGGTGCACATGGGCTACCACTACCCCCGTTCCCTCTCCACGGCGATGAAGTCCGCGGGCTATTTCAGACGGTTTGTGGAGGATTATGCTTTCTGCATCCTGTTTGACTTCCAGCAGATCTACGCCACTTCAAAGCATTTTTCCTGGACGGATGCCGTTGAGTTTCGGAAGTTCTGCAAGGACGCGGATATTCCCTGCGAACCATTGCCGGCGGAACGGTATTTCAGGGAAGGAAGCTGTGACGGCGCGTTCCTGACGAAAGAATATACCTATGATGCGCATATCCTGAGGGATTATTTCCTGGAGGAACTGAAGAAATATCCCCATGTGGAGATCTGTTACGGCAGGGAGATACAACGGATTGTGAAAGGGGCTGACCGCTATGAGGTCACGGCGCTGCACGAGGGGCGCGCGGAGACGTATGAGGCGCCCTTTGTGCTCAATGCCACATATGCTTCCGTAAACCAGGTGCTGGGCTGCCTGGAGGGGGTGGAGACAGACCCCTTTCAGATCAAGTATGAACTCTGTGAGATCATTCTGTGCAGGGTGGAGGACAAGCTGAAGGATATCGGGCTTACGGTGATGGACGGCCCGTTCTTTTCCATTATGCCCTTTGGAAAAACGGGATTTCATTCCCTGACTTCCGTTACCTTTACGCCCCATAAGACCAGTTATGAGGTCATTCCGGCCTTTCCCTGCAAGACCGACGGGGAGTGCTCGGGGCGTTGGCTGGGGAATTGCAATGACTGTGTCAATAAACCGGAGAGCGCATGGGATTATATGTCGGCCCTGGCGCGCAGGTATGTGAGGGAGGAGTATGGATTTACCTATGAGAAATCCCTGTTTTCCATGAAACCCATACTGAAGGCTTCTGAAATTGACGATTCCAGGCCTACGGTGATTAGATATGCGTCCCATGACCCCGTATTTCTAAGTGTCCTGTCCGGAAAGATCAACACGGTCTATGACCTGGATGAATACCTGGATTAGGGAAACGATGCCTGAATCAGGGAAACGATGCCTGAATCAGGGAAACGATGCCTGGATTAGAAAAACGGCAGTGGGATCAGAATAGGAGTAATGATGGTACAGAACAAAGAGAAAAATTTTGTTTCCTGTGTGGTATATCTGCATAATGACTCGGATGCGGTCAAAGATTTCCTGGAGAAGATCTGTCAGGTGATGCAGGAGAATTTTGAAAAATATGAAGTGGTGTGCGTCAATGACGGATGTGTGGACGACACGCTGGAAAAGGTGAGGGAGTTTTCAGCGGAGAGCAGGCTTCAGCCGGTGGTCAGTCTGATCAACCTCAGCTACTACCAGGGGGTGGAATGCGCCATGAATGCGGGCTGTGACCTGGCGGTGGGTGACTTCCTGTTTGAGTTCGACAGCTGCAGGATGGACTATGAGCCTTCCCTGATCATGGAGGTGTACCGCAGGGCGCTGCAAGGTTATGATGTGGTGGCGGCCGCCCCCAGATACGGGGTGTCCTTTACCTCCAGGCTGTTTTACCTGGTGTATAACTGGGGCAGCCGTTACAAGGCAAAGATTCGCCAGGAACGTTTCCGGGTGGTGTCCAGACGGGCGATCAACAGGGTGAACCAGATGAATACCTATGTCCCCTACCGTAAGGCCATGTACATGAACAGCGGCCTGAAAACGGATACGCTGGTATATGACAATAAAAAGGAGAATGCGGACAGGAGCCGGAACAGCGAGGAGAGGGGAAACCGGAATACCCTGGCTGCGGACACCATTATTATTTTTACCAATGTGCTGGAAAAAATTTCCCTGGCGGTCAGCGTGGTACTGCTGGGGGCGCTGGTGATCATGTTCCTATACCTGATCTGGTCCATTTTCAGCAAGGTGCGGCCTGTGGAGGGGTGGCTATCCATTATGTTTTTGATGGCTTTCGGCTTTTTCATGATGTCCGTCATGCTGACACTGATATTGAAATATCTGTCCGTCTTGTTGAACATGGGCTTTAAGAAACAAAGATATGTAATAGAAGGAGTGGAAAAACTGACACAATGATGCTTACGGTTATTTTCCCTGTGCTGAATGAACGGCTGCGGCTGGAAAGCGGGATCACAAGGACGGTAGAATATCTGGAAAGGATTGCCTTTTCGGATTATGAGATCATTATAGTGGATAACGGGTCGGAGGACGAGACGCCTCAGATCGCGAAAGCCCTGTGCGAAAAGTATGAGCGCGTCCAATATAAGCGCATCAATGTCCGCGGTGTGGGGGCTGCCTTCCGGAAGGGGGTGGAACTCAGCCGAGGTGAAGTGGTGGGTTATATGGATATCGATCTGTCCACTAACATCAAACATCTGGGCGAGGCCATCCATATTTTCCAGGAGTGTCCGGAGGTGGCGTATATCAACGGGAGCCGTTTCGCCAGGGAGTCCGATACCCGGGGCAGGAAATGGTATCGAAGGATCACCTCTCAGGGATTGTTGATCCTGTTGAAACTGTTTCTGCGGATGAAGTCTACGGATGCCATCTGTGGATTTACCTTTGTCCGCAGGGAGACGGCCATTTCCCTGGTGGAGGGCTGCAGCCGGGACAACGGCTGGTTCTATATGATAGAATTCCTGCTTTGGGCGGAAAAGCGCGGGGTAAAGATATTGGATTATCCTGTGGAATGGCAGGAGGACTATAATACCACCGTAAAAGTATTTAAGACGGTATGTAATTACCTGGTACAGATCGCCCGCCTGTTTAAGGAATTTTACATCAGGAAAAATATTTGACGAGGAGGACCGTTATGGGACATATCAAAAGAATAGACCTTGCGAGGGATTACGAGGCGCATAGACAGGAGTATCAGGAAGCCATTGAAAAGGTGTGCCGGGAGACCGCCTTTTCCGGCGGGAAATACGCGGATGCATTTGACAGGGAGTTTGCCGCTTATGTGGGAACCGGATATGCCTGCGGCGTAAACAATGGAACCTCAGCCCTGCACCTTGCCATGCTGGCGCTGGGAGTGGGACAGGGAGATGAGGTCATTGTGCCTGCGAATACGTATATTGCCACAGCCTGGGGCGTTACTTACACAGGAGCGGTTCCTGTGTTTGCGGACTGTACCGCTGATACATGGGAGCTGGATCCTTCGGCGCTGGAGGAGAAGATCACACCCAGGACAAAAGGGATCATCGGCGTCCACCTTTATGGACAGCCTTTTGACTATGCCGGAGTGAAGGAGATTGCGGACAGGCACGGCCTGTTTGTGGTGGAGGACTGCGCCCAGGCCCACGGCGCGAAGTTTGAGGGTAGAAATGTGGGCACATTGGGTGAGATGGGCTGTTTCAGCTTTTATCCGGGAAAGAACCTTTATGCTTTCGGTGAGGGCGGAAGCGTCACCTGTGACAGGGAAGACTATTTTAAACATATGGAAAGGCTGAAAAATCAGGGTTGTGACGTGAGATATTATCACGATGAGGTGGGATATAATTACCGTCTTGAGGGGATCCAGGGGGCGGTGTTGAGCGTAAGCCTGAAATATCTGCCCGGGTGGACAGCCAGGAGGCAGGAGATCGGCAGACGGTATCTGAGGGAGATCACCAATCCCCTGATCACCATGCAGAATCATCCGGAAAACACGGAGCCGGTATTTCATCTCTTTGTGGTCACGGTGAAGGACAGGGACGGATTTATGAATTATATGGCAGACGCGGATGTGGAGTGCAATATGCATTATCCGGTGCCCTGCCATTTGCAGAAAGCATACGGCCGCCTGGGGTATCAAAGAGGCGACTGCCCCAATGCGGAATACCTGGCGGAGCATTGTGTCACGCTGCCGCTGTTCCCGGAGATG
>CANDMD010000219.1 GCA_947385725.1 uncultured Lachnospiraceae bacterium
CCCAACAACACCCAACAGAACACTCTTTCCCTAACACGACGCTCTTCCGATCTCCTCCGTCCGTCATTCGGGAAGCGCAACCTCCTGTAAGGTCCGGTTACATGATTACTGCCCCGTTGATATTGGTAAATACATTGTTACTGGTTTCTGTACTGTCCATGGCAGTCACAACTGTCTGGTTGGGTACGTTTACGATAAATGCCAGTTCGTCCACGATCACCAGGGAATCCCTGATCCCCTTCTGTCCCGCCTTCTGCGCTCCTTCATTCAGCCTCTCCAGCTGTCCCTCGCTGAGCTCGATATTGCGGTCATTCAACCTTCCAAGCGCATGCTTGGAAAACTTAAGACTGCCTGCGTCCTGCAGGGTCCTCTGCTGCAAAATATCCTGAAAGGAAAGACCCTCCCTGGTCTCACGGGTGTTCTCCGGCCTCTGTGTACCGCCCAGGTACTGTTCTGTCAGCTGCCCAATGGAAAGATAACCGTTGTTCTTGATCTGCATCTCTCTCCTCGCTCCCGTCCATGCTTATTCCGTTGTTCCTGTTCCTTCTGAACCTTCGTTGTCCCCTGTGCCTTCACCGCCGCCTTCTGTCTGGTCGGAACCTTCCGCGCCTTCCACCTGATCGGAGCCTTCTCCGTCGCCAGAGCCCTCTCCGCCTTCCACCTGATCGGAGCCTTCTCCGCCCACATCTTCACCTGCAAGCAGTCGAAGCTGTTTGATCCTGTCAACATACTCCTGCAAAAGATCTACCATATCCTTTGCGATAAAGGACTTCTCGTAATCGGTCATTTCATTGTAAGTCTTTTCCAGTTCATCGATGGTCGCACCGTCTTCCAGGCCTATACTGAACTTGCTGGGAAGCTTAGCCAGCTTATTCACAAAGTCACGTCCCTTTTCATATGCCGCCAGATAATCCTTGTCTGCCACGGTAGCCAGATCGTCCAGGGAATACAGCTTTTCATCGATGACGAGGTATGCCTTATTGCCCTCAAACTGTACATAGTCAACCTTGCCCGTAACATATCTCTCTGTTCCTGCGGAATCCGTTGTCTTCACATATACTTCCTGCCCCACCAGGGAAGTTGCCCTCGCAAGTTCCGTGGTAGCAGCCATATTCTGCATCTGCTCCACCTGGGAGAACTGTGCGTACTGTGATACAAATTCCGTGTTGGAAGTGGGCTCCAGGGGATCCTGGTATTGCATCTGTGCTACCAGAAGCTGCAGGAACGCATCCTTATCCATTCCGTTCTTGCTCGCCTCACTTGCTTTCTTCAGCGAACTCTGGGACGTGCTTTCCACGATCTTGCCGTCCTCCACCACTGCCCAATTTGCCATGGTCTCTTTCCTCCTTTCTGTCCTCCATATCCTTTGACACCTATGCGGTATAGTCCACCGTATTGCCGTTGGCTGCCATCATGTCTGCCGCCAGCGCGTCCTCTTCCTCCATGCTTTCCATGGAAACAGTGTCATTCAAATTGATCCTTCTGACCCTGCCTTTTCTGGCAGGCTCCTCATTCTGTCGGTCTCTGCTGCCACCCTGCTCGAGGTTTCTCTCAAATGCATGGGACTGAACCGTTACCTCGATGGCCTCCACCTTCACGCCCTGCTCGCCAAAGCGCTCGATCAGCTGGGGCATCTGGCTCTCCAGCGCCGTCTTCACCGCCTCATTCTGGGTGATGAAATTAGCTGTCACCGCACCGCCCCTGGAAGCAATCTGCACCTGCACCGTACCCAGACTTGCGGGATGAAGCTGCATCTCCAGGCTGGAGGTGTCCTCCTTCAGCTGAACCTTCATGTAATCCATGATCTGGCGCATGATATTCTCGGTGCTGTCAGCCTCGGCAAGACTTGCCGCCTCTGCGGACTGTTGTACCTCAGGCCGGAACTCCTCCGCTCTCAGGTCCTGCAGGAACAGGTTTCCTCCCTGCTGTTCGCCGCCCTCGGCATCCTTCTCCTTCTGCCCGTGCTCCCTGCTGCTTGCCGCAGCATCCTTCCCGGCATCCACACCAGGATTGGTGTCCTGAACGCCCATCATGTCATAAGCCACAGACTCCTTTTCCACCGGCGTCTCCTCCTGGGATACTTCCACCACAGGCACTCCGGATCCAACAGGCGCTTCATTTTGCACCATGGAATTTTCCTGAAGCTTTGACAGAAGTGCGGAAACCTGCACCGGGTCCCTGTCAAGCTGCCTGCCGCATTCCTGCAATGCAGCTTCCAGCTGCTTCATCAATGTCTGGTAGTCCCCGTACAATGCCTCATCCGTAACCAGCGCGTAAGAATCCTCCACGCCGCCCGCCTGTAAGAACAGTGCGCTGAGCTTTGCCGGATCCAGAATATCCAATTCCGTCATGCCCATGCCTTCCATCAGGTTTTGCAGTTCTTCCACCGAAATCCCCAGCAGTTCCGCTGTCTGCTGAACCATATCCGCAGCAGCTGTCTGCAGCACTTCCATGGCCTGTGCTATCTCTTCGGGAGAGAGTTCTTCTCCCGCGTTTTCCACAGTGGCTTCCTTTGTCTCCTTAGGCTGTACCCTGTCCGGATTCTTGGGCTTCATGGAATCCACCGGCTTCTTCTGGGCAGAAGCATACTGCCCCGTGGCAGGATCCTCCGCAGGTTTCTGGCTGTCTGTAGCCTGATTATCCGCATTTCGCTGGGTCTGGTCGTTAAACACAGCCTGAAAACCTGTCTGGCCAATGCCTGTCATCCTGTTTCCTGCCACCGGCGTAAGGTTCATCAGCACAGAACCCACATCTTTCACAGATGTACTTGTCATTTTCCTCCTCCTTTCTCTCTGAATGATCAAAGTACTATATATAAACGCCTGATAAAGGCATTCATACCATATATCGGCAGACCACTGCCCTTCCTTAAGAAACTGTCAGGAATTAACTTTGCATATGACGCACTACGAGTCAGGATCCATGATCTTCGTAAGCCTTGCCGCTACCTCCGCGTCCATGACTCCCAAGATTGCCCCCCTGTCCTCCGCACTCATTGCATTCAGTATCTTTGCCGCCAGGTTCAGATTGTCAGTCATCTCCTCAAAGATCGCTGCCGCCTGCTTTGGCTTCATCTCCGAATAGGCCAGAGCAAAGTCCTGGATCTCCTGGCTTGCCTGTAGCTGGGCAATCACCTGCTTATACAGGTAGTCCGCGGTGGAAGGATTCATCTCCTCATACCATTTCCGGTACTCCTCCGCTCCGGGGCCGTTGTCCGCATAGACCACCTGCTCGTAAAATTCCGTCTCAATCCGCTGGAACTCCGTCTGTCTCGCTTCAAATTCCTGCAGGCGCAGTACTTCGGCTTTCAGTCGATCCAGATCCACATCCTTCTGGGCGGATGCATTCTGCACCTGCTCCAGTTCCAGCTCCAGCTGCTTGATATAATCCACCGCCTCCTGCAGATTAGAATATCCGCCGAAGCTTTCCGGATCATTCGTCTCTGTCTGGGTATTGCCCGGCAGGATCCTGTTAACCACAGGTACATCCTTCAGGATCGGCGTCAGCACGGAACTACCGAATCCCCCGATATCCAGCTTTACAATCACACACACCACTGCCAGCCAAAGAAATACGATCAATATCGTGGCAAAGAAGGTGACCACTCCATTGCCTTCCTCGTCCTCGGCAAGTTCCTCCTCCTGCTTGGATAATTCCTTCGCACGGCGCCTGGTGTCTCTTTTCTGTTCCTTCTGTTCCTTCTTCAGTTGTTTCTTTTCTTCTTTTAATCTCTTCTTCTCCGCCTCTGCCGCAGCAGCTTCAGGAGTCATTTCCTTCGCCATACTTTCCCTCATTTCCTAAAAGCATATGATTCAAGCCTGGGCAGTATGCTTCTGCCCGTATGTATAACTGGTCAGTTCATCGACTTCTTTTCCCTCGCGTCTGTTTTCCTCCCTCAGGAACTCCTCAAACGCTTTCTCCTTCAGGGTTTCATGGGTCTTCCGTTCCATCATGACCTCCGCCAGTTTGATCCGCGCCTGTTCCAGCACATGTTCCGCTTCCCTCACACATACCTGCTGGTCTGTGATAAAGTTCTCCATGCAAAGGATCGCAGTCTTATTTTCCTCCATATCCCTGAAATTCAGAGTGCCTGAACGGAGTCTCGCCGCCTCTCTCTCATACCCCTTCTTTCTGTCAAAGAGCCGGGCCAGCTTGGCCTCCTCCTCATCCAGGGCAGCCCTGGCTGCCGAAAATTCCTGCTTGGCCTGTGTTTCCATCTTTAACTTGATATCCAGAATACTCTGCATGGAATACCGAAACCGTGCCATGATCCACTTCCCGTCCCTATTCCAGTGCCGTCCCTCTCATCCTGCCTCATTGACTCTATCACATCAACCGTGCATCTTTCCTTCAACATCCCTTATCAGGGTTCCGGTTCGGGACCACACCTGTCATTTACTCAACAAAAAGCTGCGTCAGCAGTTTAACGCTGGTATCAAAATCAAATTTCTCGTCCACATCCTGACACAGGAACTGATTCACCGCGTCAATCTTGCTGATGGCATAATCAATGGAAGGATTACTTCCCTTTTTATAGGCGCCGATGTTGATCAGATCCTCCGCCTCATTGTAGGTGGCGAGTACTGTTTTCAGCTTGCCCGCCTGCTGTTTATGCTCCCTGGTGGCGATCTGGCTCATACATCGGGAAATACTCTGCAGGACGTCGATGGCCGGGTAATGGTTTTTATGTCCCAGCTTTCTGTCCAGCATGATGTGCCCGTCCAGGATACTTCTCGCCGTATCGGTGATGGGCTCGTTAAAATCGTCGCCGTCCACCAGGACGGTGTACAGCCCCGTTATGGATCCCACGGCCGCGCGTCCTGCGCGCTCCAGAAGCTTTGGCATCTCCGAGTATACGCTGGGAGGATACCCCCGGCTCACAGGAGGTTCCCCGCTGGCAAGCCCGATCTCCCTCTGTGCCATGGAAAAACGGGTCAGGGAGTCCATCATCAAAAGGACATCCTTTCCCTGATCCCTGAAGTATTCCGCGATAGCGGTGGCGGTCTTCGCCGCCTTGTTCCGTTCCAAGGCCGGCTTATCCGAAGTGGAAACCACCACCACGGACCGTTTCATACCTTCCTCGCCCAGATCTCTCTCTATGAACTCCCGGACTTCACGGCCGCGCTCCCCGATCAGTGCGATCACATTGATATCCGCCTTTGTATTGCGGGCAAACATTCCCATCAGCGTGGATTTACCCACACCGGATCCTGCAAAAATACCGATACGTTGCCCTTTTCCCACAGTAAGCATGCCGTCCACCGCCTTCACCCCCAGGGGAAGCACTTCATCGATAATCTTCCTGGTCAGCGGATCGGGAGCCTGTGCCTCCACAGGATAAGGCGTTCCGTTTACCACCTCACTGCCATCCAATGGCCTGCCCAGGCCGTCAAGGGTCTTGCCAAGCAAACTGTCGCTTACCTCCACCCGCAGCGGCTTTCCGGTATTTTCCACGATGCTGCCCGCACCAATCCCTTCCGCAGAGTCATAGGGCTGAAGCAATGTCCTGCCCGCCTTAAATCCTACCACCTCCGCCATAATGGGTTCATGCTCATGATCGCTGCCATGCAGGATCCTGCACACATCCCCCAGTTTCGCGTCAGGTCCCGCGGACTCTATGGTCAGTCCCACTACATTGACCACCTTGCCAAGCTTACGAAAAAAGGTCTCTTCCTTTATTCTGCTGTATTTCTGAAAGTTTACGGCTCCAATCACCTTCGTTTATTCCCCCTTGGAATAAGCTAAGAGCATCAGCTTCTTCTTCAACTCCGAAAGCTGTGTACCCAGCCCGCAGTCAAAGATACCGCCGTCTGTTTCTATGGTACACTCGCTCTGTCCCATGGTAATGTCTTCCACTACCTCCACAGTACTGTTTCCGGCAGCCGCTCCCGCCATAAGCTGCTTCTTCTGCATACTGACAAAAGGATAATCTTCCTTGGACACGTGAATGATAAAACTGTGTGACCCTTCCACCTTGCGGATAGTATTGGAGATCAGATGGGCAAGCACCTCTTTCTGATCCTCCAGGCCGATTCCGAATATATGCTCATAAATATCAGTAACCGCATCAATAAACTGGGGTTCGAGCTCGTCAATCATCTGCTGGTAATGTTCCTCCAGCTGTTGCTCCTTCAAGGCATATTCCTGCCGGAGTTTTTCCGCCTCTGCCCGGGCATTGGCATATCCCTCGTCATACCCCTGGGCTCTCGCCTGCTCCAGAATCTGTACCCGCTCCTCCTCAGCCTGTTTACGCGCTTCCTTCCGGATCTGTTCCGCCTTTACCTGGGCGTCTGTGATCTTCTCCTGCGCATCCACAGCGGCCTGTTCCAGAATCCTCTGCGCCTCCTCCGACACACGCTCCGGAGTCTCCTCGAAAACGGCTTCGGCCTCCTGCGCATCCTCCTCGGACAATACTTCTATACGCGATGCGTTCAATCCTGCCACGAAACCATCCGCAGATGATGCCTCTTTCTTTTTGGCAAGCTCTGCCAGACGGTGCTCCGCCAGGGCATTGGTATC
>CANDMD010000220.1 GCA_947385725.1 uncultured Lachnospiraceae bacterium
TGTCGCTATGCGACCGCCGCAGGCGCGAGTTTCGCAAGCGAAACTCTTTTCTTGTTGATAAAAATACGTTGGAGGAGGAAGCGTTCATGGAGCAGTTGGAATTATTGAAGCATACAGATCAGATCAATGAATTGCTGGCCCGCTATGGAGTGAAATTTGGAATTTATAAAAATCATGTCTTTAAAGAGCAGTTATTTCCATTTGATTCCATACCGAGAATCATCGGGCATGAGGAATTCAGCCGCCTGGAAAAGGGGCTAAAGCAGCGTGTCATGGCTTTGAATTTATTTTTAAAGGATATTTACGGTAAAAAGCAGATCGTGAGGGACGGAGTTGTCCCGGAGGACTTTATTTTCGCGTCAGGCGGATATATGGCGGAATGTGAGGGAGTGGTTCCCCCGAAAGGCATTTATTCCCATATATCCGGAATTGATCTTGTGAAAGGGAAGGATGAGAACTGGTACATATTAGAAGATAACCTGAGAGTGCCCTCCGGAGCCTCCTATCCCATGATCGCCCGGGAACTGTGCAGGAGGAGCTCTCCGGACACCTTCCAGAATTATAGGCCGGAGGATAACCGCAATTACGCGGAGTTGCTGAGAAATGCCATGGACTATGTGAATCCGGGCGGGCATACGGTCATCCTGACGCCGGGAAGATATAATGCCGCATATTTTGAACACTCCTACCTGGCGGAAAAGACAGGGGCGCATCTTGTGACCGGGTCTGAACTGATGGTTGAGAAGGATTACCTGTACTATATTTCCTCTGACGGGGCAAAAGAAAAAGTCGGGGCCGTCTATCGGAGGATATCGGACGAATACCTGGATCCGATGAATTTTAATCCCGAATCTTTGATCGGCATCCCCCATATTTATGAGGTGTTCCGGAAGGGGAACGTGGCACTGCTTAACGCGCCGGGAAACGGAGTGGCGGACGACAAGGGCATTTATTATTTCGTTCCTAAAATGATCTCATATTATCTGAATGAAGAGCCGATTCTGAGCAATGCGCCTACCTACCTGCCGTTTTATGAGGAGGACATGAGGTATGTGTTGGAGCATTTTGACGGCCTGGTATTAAAGGACGTGGCGGAGGCAGGAGGGTATGGCGTGGTATTCGGCAATGCGATGACAAAGCAGCAGAAAGAGGAGTTCATTGCCCTGCTGAAAAGGGAGCCAAGAAGATTTATCGCGCAGGAGGTCATTGATTTTCAGGATCTGGACATTTTGGATCAGGGGAAAGTCGTCCCGAGAAAGGCCGACCTGCGGGCATTTGTGCTGATGGCGGAGGAGCCGGTCGTCTGGAAAAGCGGGCTGACCAGATTTTCCAGAAATACGGATTCTTTTATTGTAAACTCATCACAGGGAGGAGGATTTAAAGACACATGGGTATTATATCAGTAGAACAGGCAGATCATTTATATTGGCTGGGCAGGTACACGGAACGCGTATACACGACGCTTCGTTTTTATTCCAAGAGCTTTGACACCATGATTGATGAAACGATAGACAGTTACCAGAAATTTTGCGAGTCCATTGACATTCCGAATATTTATCCATCCAAGGCGGACTTTTTCAGGCGTTATCCCTTTGACCCAGGGAATCCGGATTCGATCATCAGTAATCTGAACCGGGCATATGACAATGCCATCGTACTCAGGGAAAGCATCGGCTCGGAAGCGCTTTCCTATATTCAGCTGGCCATCTATGATATGAATAAGGCGGCGGCGAGTGCTTCCCCGATGATAGAGCTGCAGTACATTCTGGACCATATCCTGGCTTTCTGGGGGATTGCAGACGACCAGATTGACTCCGAACAGGTGCGGAATATGATCAAAGCGGGAAAACGGATCGAACGGATCGATCTGTACGCGCGGCTGGGAGTATCCAAAAAAGAGCTGATAAGGGAAGTGCGCCGCATGGTTCCGAGAGTGGAAAGAAGCGGGCTGGCCTATGACAGGCCCAGACTGGAGCAGATGAAAGAACTTGTAGAAAACCCGAATTTAGATTATTATACAATTGTATCAACTGTTGAGGCAATCATATGATAATATTTCCAACTGTGCGTCTGCGATGCAAGCGAACTGTCGGATCAGAAAAAGCACAGGTGGAAATCCTGCCGTGCGGCATGGCTGCTGGCGGCAGCGACATTGCGGGTTAGGAGTGGTTTTGTGACAGTATTGCACTTTGAGTATCGAATGGAACTAACATACGAGGAACATGTAGGAAGATGTTATTATACCATCAAATGCTTTCCGAGGGAGGACGCGAGGCAGCGTCTGTTGGGAATGGAGTTTTCCATCGTTCCTGAGACAGAGTATTCCTTCGGGAAGGATTCCTTTGGAAACAGGCAGATCTATGGCTGTGAAACCAGGCCGCACAGGCAGTTTATATTCAGCATAGCCGGCGATGTGGAGGTCCTTCAGACCGATTATGTGGAAGAAGCCGCGGCAGAACAGACAGGGATTTTCCGCGTTTTCCATGGAAAGTGTATCCCTGGCCCGGGGCTTCTTGCGTATTACGGATCCAGGGATCTTTCCGGGTGTAAGGACAGCTATGAAGTTTGCGTGGAGCTGATGCATGCCCTGTACAGGGATTTTTCATATGAGCCGGGGATCACCGGCGTCCGCACGACTGCGGAGGAGGCATGGGGATTCGGCAGGGGCGTCTGCCAGGACTACGCACATATATACATTACCCTGCTTCGTCTGGCGGGGATTCCCGCCCGTTACGTGTGCGGGCTGATCATTGGCGAGGGAGCCAGCCACGCCTGGGTGGAGGCACTCTGTGGCGGCCGGTGGGTGGCATTTGACCCGACAAATGACTGCCTGGTACTGAACCATTATATCAAACTGGGCCACGGCAGGGACTCGGCAGACTGCGCGATCAACCGCGGCCTGATGTGGAGCGGCGGCGCACAGTCACAAAAGATCTCTGTTATAGTTGAAAAAAAGTAATTGTTCAGATACGAAAAAAGGAATTGCCCAGATATGAAAAAAGAGAGGATAAGTTTGTCATGATAAAAACAATAGCAGCGGTTGGACTGCCTGTGGACGAGGTACTGGAAATAAAGAAAAACCGGATTGCGCCGGAAAATCTTACGGACGATATGAAACGGATCAGTATCGTGACGGGAATCCACGGCGACGAACTGGAGGGGCAGTATGTCTGTTTTGAACTGCAGCGCCGTATGGAACAGCACAGGGAATGCCTGACAGGGATCGTAGATATTTACCCGGCCATGAATCCTCTGGGAATTGACTCCATTACCAGAGGAATCCCCGCCTTTGACCTGGATATGAACCGGATGTTTCCAGGTGACATTGACGGAAGCATGATGGAATATGCGATCGCACGGATCATGGAGGATGTATCGGGCTCCGACTGTGTGCTGGATATCCATGCCAGCAACATTTATCTGACCGAAATACCGCAGATACGCATCAATGAACTGCATCAGGATACGCTTGTCCCCATGGCGGAAGAAAGTAACGTTGACCTGATATGGGTACATGGGGCCAGTACGGTGCTGGAATCTACCTTTGCCTACAGCCTGAACCATATCGGGACGCCGACGCTGGTGGTAGAAATGGGCGTGGGGATGCGTATCACGCAGGAGTACGGGAATCAGATGGTGGATGGAATCTTTCATTTAATGCGGAGGATGGGAATCTGGAGCGGAGAGGCAAAGCCGGTAAGAAAACCGATCATCTCGAGAGACCCGGAGGACGTCGTCTATCTGAATGCCGGCGTAGGGGGCGTGTTTATCCCGTCGGTGCCGCACGGCGCAAGGCTTATCAGGAATGAACTCATAGGGCGGATCGTAGATCCTCTGTGTGGAAAGACGCAGGATGAGGTGCGTGCCCCAAAGGACGGCATGCTCTTTACCATAAGGGATTATCCAATCGTAGTGGAGGGCTCCCTCATGGGAAGGATGCTGAAAAAGGAGGTATGCGGCTATGAATAGAAGAGTGCTCTATGAAATGAAGGGGCTGTACAGGGATGCGTTCCGCGTCACAGGCTATGAATTCGGAACCGGAGAAAAGTCGGTCTGCATTGTGGGAAGCACCAGAGGAAATGAAGTACAGCAGCTATACTGCTGTTCCAGAGTGGTAAAGAAAATGAAGCAGCTTGAGGAAGAAGGGAGAATCGCGGAGGGGCATAAAATTCTGATCCTGCCTTCCGCAAATCCCTATTCCATGAATATACAGAAAAGATTCTGGTCAACAGATAATACGGATATCAACCGGATGTTTCCGGGATATGATCTGGGAGAGACCACCCAGAGGATTGCGGACGGCGTGTTCCGCGAAATTTCAGAATACCGGTTCGGAATCCAGTTCACATCCTTTTATATGCCGGGAGATTTTGTCCCTCATGTGCGGCTCATGGACGAGGGATTCAGCGACCCGGAGACAGCCCGGCAGTTCGGCCTGCCCTATGTGGTGATCCGCAAGGTGCGGCCTTATGACACGGCGACATTAAACTATAATTGGCAGGTGTGGGACACACAGGCATTTTCGCTGTATACCTCTACGACTTCCCGCATCGACCAAAACAGCGCAGGCCAGGCAGTCCTGGCGGTCATGAATTTTTTGTCACGACAGGGAATGATCAAGTACAGCGTGCCGGAGCATCTGCCTTCAAAGATTGTGCGGGATGCGGACCTTGTTCTGATAAAAACAGCGAAGTCCGGCATTTTCGAATCACTGGTAAAGGCGGGGGAGGAAGTGCAGACAGGGCAGCCGCTGGCCAATATCCTGGACCCATATGAAGGCGATATCCTGGAAACGCTGTACGCCCCTCTTAACAGGGCTGCGTTTTTTGTACATAATGAACCTTTGACCTATGCGAATACTGCGGTCATAAAGCTGATAGAAAAATATTGATCGTTACAGGCCGCACCTGACCAGGGAGCGGCCTGTAACGATGGAGACGGCGGAGAGCCAAGGGTTTGGCACCTGCTAGGGTTATAAAATAAATTTATAACCAGGTATTTTTTTTGTATATTAGACAAGGAAAACCTACCATGTTACTATGTTTATAGAAATTCATGAAGGAGGAAATAAAAATGGCAAATATAAAAGATTCTAAGAACTGGGGATTTGAGACAAGGCAGTTACATATCGGGCAGGAGCAGGCAGATCCGGTTACGGACGCAAGGGCAGTGCCGATCTACGCAACGACGTCCTATGTATTCCATGATTCACAGCATGCGGCAGACCGCTTCGGACTCCGGGATGCGGGCAACATCTACGGAAGGCTGACGAATCCGACGGAGGATATCTTTGAACAGCGTATCGCTTCCCTGGAGGGCGGCGTGGCGGCGCTGGCGGTGGCATCCGGAGCGGCGGCGATCAGCTATACCTTCCAGGCGCTGGCAAAATCAGGAGAGCATATCGTGGCGGCAAAGACGATCTACGGCGGAACCTATAATCTGCTGGCGCATACATTTCCGCTGACAAATGGTGTTACCACAACATTCGTAGATCCGGAAGAAGAGGGCTCCTTTGAGGCAGCGATTCAGGACAATACAAAAGCGATCTTTGTGGAGACACTGGGAAATCCGAACTCCAATCTGGTTGATCTGGAGGCGCTCGCGAAGCTGGCCCATAAGCACGGCATCCCGCTGGTGGTGGATTCTACCTTCGCCACACCTTACCTGATCCGCCCGATTGAATATGGGGCTGATATCGTAGTCCATTCCGCGACCAAATTTATCGGAGGGCACGGGACGGCCATCGGCGGCGTGATCATTGACAGCGGCAATTTCGACTGGAAGGCGTCCGGCAGATATCCGTGGATCTCAGAGGCAAACCCGAGCTATCATGGAGTGTCCTTTGCGGACGCGGTGGGCGCGGCGGCATTCGTGACCTATATCCGTGCGGTCATCCTCCGGGACACCGGCGCGACGCTTTCCCCGTTCCATGCATTCCTGTTCCTGCAGGGGCTGGAAACCTTGTCCCTCCGCGTGGAGCGCCATGTGAGCAACGCATTGAAGATCGTAGATTATCTGGCGAACCATCCACAGGTGGAGGCAGTGCATCATCCGTCACTGGAAAGCGAGCCCAGCCACGGACTGTATAAGAAATACCTTCCCAATGGAGGCGGCTCGATCTTCACCTTTGAGATCAAGGGGGACGCGAAGACAGCCCAGACATTTATTGACAATCTTGCCATCTTCTCCCTCTTGGCAAATGTGGCGGATGTGAAATCACTGGTGATCCACCCGGCGACGACTACCCACAGCCAGAGTACGGAGGAAGAATTGGCGGAGCAGGGAATTAAGCCGAATACCATCCGGCTGTCCATAGGCATTGAGAAAGTGGAGGATTTAATCGCGGCGCTGGAGGCTGCGTTTGAAGCAGTTAAATAGATTTCAGATAGATTTACAAGAACGGGCAGAAAGTATAGGAAATCCATGGTGGATTGCCGAACTTCTGCCTTTTTTGTTCTATAGGAAACTTCTCCGAATTTTCCTATAGAACAAAAACCCTC
>CANDMD010000221.1 GCA_947385725.1 uncultured Lachnospiraceae bacterium
GATCGGCAAATGTCCTGAGGAAAAGACGGGAACTACTGTTACTTTCATGCCGGATGGTACTATCTTTACGGAAACCACGGAATTTGATTTTGATGTGTTAAAGAGAAGACTTCGTGAAATGGCTTTCCTGACGAAGGGTTTGCGTATTATTCTGCGGGATAACAGGCAGGAGGAGGAAGTGACGGCCGATACCGGAAACAGCCAGATCGATGAGCTGCTTCTCCGTGCGGAAGCAGATAAAGCGGCAGACCAGGAAACAGAAAAGGAATTCCTTTCCATCAATGAGGAAGTTTCCGGTCAGGAGATTCCAAAGGGAAAAACTGGTGGGAAAATAGGTAAATCCCATTTTATTACCCTGGAAAACGGTAAGAAACAGAAAGTAATCGAATTTTATTACGAGGGCGGCATCAAGGAATTTGTATCTTACCTGAATAAGAGTAAAACGCCATTGTATGATAATATCCTTTATTTTGAGGGGCAAAAGAATAACGTGTACGTGGAGGTCTCTTTTCAACACAATGACTCCTACAATGAAAGTGTTTTCAGTTTTGTCAATAACATTAATACGCCGGAGGGCGGCACCCACCTGATGGGATTTCGGAATGCCATTACCAAGACCTTTAACGATTATGCCAGAAGCGCGAAATTATTGAAGGACAGCGAACCGAATCTTTCCGGTGAGGACATCAGAGAGGGTCTTACGGCTATCGTCAGTGTCAAAATTGAGGATCCCCAGTTTGAGGGTCAGACGAAACAGAAGCTTGGCAATTCCGAAGCCAGGGGTGCGGTGGATAACATTGTAAGCGAGCAGCTGACCTATTTCCTGGAATTAAATCCTACGGTGGCAAAGGCAATCTGTGAGAAGTCCATTCTGGCGCAGCGTGCCAGGGAAGCTGCCAGAAAGGCCAGGGATCTGACCAGGAGAAAGACTGCCCTGGAGGGTCTTGCCCTTCCCGGAAAACTGGCGGATTGTTCCGACAAGGATCCTAAAAACTGTGAAATTTATATCGTGGAGGGAGATTCCGCCGGAGGCAGCGCCAAGACGGCTCGTGCCCGGGCGACACAGGCCATTCTTCCCCTTAGGGGTAAGATCCTGAATGTGGAAAAGGCAAGACTCGACAGAATTTATGCCAATGCGGAGATCAAAGCCATGATCACAGCTTTTGGCACAGGCATCCATGAAGATTTTGATATCAGCAAGCTCCGTTATGACAAGATCATTCTGATGACGGATGCGGATGTGGACGGCGCTCATATCAGCACATTGTTGCTGACTTTTATTTACAGGTTTATGCCGGATCTGATCAGGGAAGGCCATGTATACCTTGCAAAGCCTCCTTTATATAAATTGGAGAAAAACAAAAAGGTATGGTATGCCTACAGTGATGAAGAGCTTGACAGTATCCTCCTGGAGGTAGGAAGGGATCAGAATAATAAAATTCAGCGTTACAAGGGTCTGGGAGAAATGGATGCGGAGCAGCTCTGGGAAACTACCATGGATCCTGAGAGGCGGATTCTGCTGCGCGTCAACTATGATGAAGAGACGGAGTCGGAGCTTGACCTTACCTTCACTACCCTGATGGGAGATAAAGTGGAACCGAGACGTGAGTTTATAGAGGAAAATGCAAAGTTTGTGAAAAATCTGGATATCTGACTTTAAGGATTCCGGTGATACAGGTATTTTCAAAAAGAAAGAGGATATATGAACGACGATATTTTTGACAAAATCCATGAGGTGGATCTAAAAGAGCGGATGGAAACCTTTTATATCGATTATGCCATGAGCGTGATTGCTTCCCGTGCGCTTCCGGATGTAAGGGACGGTCTGAAACCTGTTCAACGCCGTGTTCTTTACTCCATGATTGAATTAAATAACGGACCTGACAAGCCCCACAGAAAGAGCGCCCGTATCGTAGGTGATACCATGGGTAAATATCACCCTCACGGCGACAGTTCCATCTACGGAGCCTTGGTCAATATGGCGCAGGAATGGTCCACCAGATATCCTCTTGTGGATGGTCACGGCAATTTCGGTTCCATGGACGGCGACGGCGCTGCGGCAATGCGTTACACGGAAGCCAGACTCTCGAAAATTTCTATGGAACTGCTTGCGGATATCAATAAAGATACGGTTGATTTCGTGCCAAACTTTGACGATACGGAGAAGGAACCTGTCGTCCTGCCCAGCCGTTATCCCAATCTGCTGGTAAACGGAACCACCGGTATCGCGGTGGGTATGGCTACCAACATTCCCCCTCACAATCTCCGTGAGGTGGTGAAGGCTGTCACGAAGATCATTGATAATAAGGTGGAGGAAAACAGGGCGACTTCCATTGAGGAAGTGCTTGAGATTGTGAAAGCTCCTGATTTTCCTACAGGGGGCCTGATACTGGGTACCAGGGGCTGTGAGGAGGCGTATCGGACAGGCCGGGGTAAGGTCATAGTCCGTGCCGTCACAAATATTGAGACGCTGCCCAACGGCAAGAGTCAGATCATTGCCACAGAACTCCCTTACATGGTAAATAAGGCAAACCTGATCATAAAGATAGCGGAACTGGTGAAGCTGAAAAAGGTGGACGGCATCACTGATATCAGGGACGAATCTAACCGAGAGGGCGTCAGGGTAGTGATCGAGCTGAGGAAGGACGCCAATGCCAATGTGATTTTGAATCAGCTTTACAAGCATACGCAGCTGCAGGATACCTTCGGTGTGATCATGCTGGCTCTGGTCAATAATGAACCAAAGGTGATGAGCCTTCTGGATATGTTGAACCATTATCTGAAACATCAGGAGGATGTGGTAACCAGAAGGACAAAATATGATCTGAATAAAGCGGAGGAAAGGGATCATATTTTACAGGGTCTGTTGAAGGCGCTTGATTATATTGATGAAGTGATCTCCATTATCCGCAGCAGCCAGAATACGCAGATTGCAAAGGAAAGGTTGATTGAGCGGTTTGAGCTTTCCGACGCACAGGCTCAGGCAATTGTGGATATGCGTCTGCGGGCTCTCACCGGACTGGAGAGGGAAAAGCTTGAGAATGAACATAAGGAATTACAGATCAAGATTGCAGAGTTAAAAGCGATCCTTGCAGATGAAAAGCTTCTGCTGGGGGTGATCAGGAAAGAGATCATTGAAATTTCCGATAAGTATGGCGATGACCGCCGCAGTAAGATCGGATATGACGAGACGGATATCTCCATGGAGGATCTCATTCCTTGTGGAAATACAGTGATTGCAATGACAAATCTCGGATATATCAAGAGAATGACCGTGGATAATTTCAAGGCACAGAACCGGGGCGGCAAGGGAATCAAAGGGATGCAGACCATCGAGGACGATTTCATCGAAGATCTGCTTATGACCACCACTCATCATTACCTGAATTTCTTTACCAGCCTGGGGCGTGTTTACCGGTTAAAGGCCTATGAGATTCCGGAGGCGGGCAGGACTGCCAGGGGAACCGCTGTGATTAATTTATTGCAGCTTTCTCCGGGGGAAAAGATTACAGCCATGATCCCCATCAGGGAATATGACGAAAATAAGCGCCTCTTTATGGTAACGAAAAAGGGTATTGTAAAGAAAACTTCCCTCATGGAATTTGCCAATGTGCGGAAAAACGGTCTGGCTGCTATCAGTTTGAAGGATGATGATGAATTGATAGAGGTAAAGGTTACCGACAAGGAAAGTGAGATCTTCCTGGTGACAAAACAGGGCATGTGTATCCGCTTTAAAGAGACGGATGTGAGGACCACCGGCAGAAACTCCATGGGTGTGATCGGTATGAATCTTTCGGATGGCGACGAGATTGTGGGAATGCAGCTGCAAAGCCAGGGTGATTCCATGCTGATTGTCTCTGAAAATGGCCTGGGCAAGCGTACTGACCTGGAGGAATTTACCGTTCAGAAACGGGGCGGCAAGGGGATAAAATGTTATAAGATTACCGACAAGACAGGCGATGTGATTGGTGCCAAGGCTGTGGTGGATGAAAATGAGGTCATGATGATCACGGACGGAGGAGTCATCATTCAGCTTCGGGCACAGGATATCTCCAGCCTGGGAAGAATTACCTCCGGCGTCAAAATGATTAATCTTGACCAGGGTGTGAAAGTGGCGAAGATTGCCAAGGTAAGGGAGAAGGTATCCAACGGCGAACAGGAATTTGAAAACGTGGATGATGCCCTGGAGGAGATTCCGGAGGAAATGAATGCCGGAAATGTCAAAGATGCCGGAGATATCGAAGAGACAGATATTTCGGAAAAAGATATTTCCCAAAAAAGTATGACAGAAGAAGAAATTTTAGAGGAAAATACCTCTGAGGAAAATGAATCTCAGGAAAATGGTATGGAATAAGTTATGAAATGAATGAAAAGGGCTCATAATATAATGAGTCCTTTTCCTACCTATGATTCAATATGAAATATGTAATCTAAAATAAATATTCATTGTATATTGAAATATTTATAATAGAATCCTGTTTTGGATTCTATTATAGAAACTTCCTAAGCTGGCTATTTGCGAAAAACCCAGTAAAATCAATACTTTTAAAAGCGGTTAGAAGTGGTAAAAAGCAGGGAAATGTATGTAAATCGTATATTATTCCTGCACCACTCCTATACCAATATTCCTACACAAAAGACATTCTATTTTATTTTTTCTATTTCCTCTCGCAGCCAGTCAAACTCTCTTGCTGTATACACTTTTTCAGTGATGTCAGAAATCTTATGTCCGACCATATATTTGATGGCGTATTCATCGACGCCATATTTTTTTGCCATACTTACAAAATGTTTTCGTCCGTCATGTGGTCTATGGTCCGGATTCAATTTCAGCTCATCACGGATTCTTGTAAATCCCTTTTGATACCGGTTGTATGTGAACTTTATATTTTTCCGGTTGCTGTCCGGATCGGTGCAATTGAAAAGGAATTCGCTCCCCAGGGATTCTGCCTCTTTATATTTTCTGAGCACCAGTGATTGTATCTTTGAATGAATCGGAACAACTCTATCGGTACCGGCATCTGTTTTCATACCGCCTTTGAAAGTCCAATTCTCCAAATCAACATCTTCCAACCGTATCAATCCAAGTTCCTGCGGTCTCCATCCAGAATAGCATTGAATCAGGATTGCGTCAACATACCGTTTATCATCCACATGTTCCCAAAGCAATGCAATTTCTTCATCCGTAAACGGGATGTGTTCCTTTTTAACGGTCTGGATTTCTTTGATGGTTTCTTCTGTCAGATTGAAACTTCTGGAGTAGTTACGATCAACAATCTCGTATTCCAAAGCGTAATCCAGCATGAGGTTGAACAAGGATTTAATTTTATTTTTCATGGATGCACTTGGCCGCTGCTCTTTCCCCCTAACTACAGCTACGCCTTCTTCCATGCAGCCTTTTACATGGCGTGCCCGGATATCCATTACCCGCATATCATAAACCGACGAACAATATGCCCAAGCAGAGGTAACGGCTCTTGCGCTCGCATCGTTCTTCAGAGTCTTGAAATATTCTTCTGTCCATTTTTCATAGAGTTCTTTCGCTGTTATGGCTGGCTCTAAATCATACGGATTCTTGTTATATTCTACCAAAGCAGCATAGGCATCATTATAAGTGGGAAAGTACGACTCCGGTTTGAGCGGCTTACAAATAGGCCGTCCAGTCGGAGTTTTTCCAACTGTAACCATGGCACGAAACGGATTCCGAAGATTTCTTCCTTTGATTTCGCTTATCTGTCCGAATCCATTTGGCAGTCTTCTTCGCTTATTGGATTTGCGAGGCTTTCTTGGTTTTATGTCCGGCTGCATCGGATAGCCACAATGAGGGCAGTATGTTGCCTTATCGCTTACTTGCAGTTGGCATTCGGGACATTGCATCAGCATGGTGCGCTCACTCCTTTCTTGACAAATCTCTGAGTTTCTGTTGATTTGCCATTAGTAATCATATATCATAGTGTAGGAATTGTCAACTACTCCTACACTTATTTTTTTCACTCTGGAGGTGATGTATATGATTACTCATGACGAATCAACCTGTCCTGATTGCGGCGGAGCGTTGAAATACTACGACAGCGTTCCGAGAGTTGTACGGACAAAAAAGAGAAGTACAAGCTGGATTAAGGTCCGGAGATTACGCTGTATCAAATGTGGACATTTACATAGAGAGCTTCCAGATGATATTTTTCCGTACAAGCAGTATGAGGCAGAAATTATCCGAGGCGTGATTGAGGGACTTATTACTTGCGAGACGATCGGATACGAGGATTATCCCTGTGAGATGACTATGATTCGGTGGATTTCTCAGAAAGTGCAGATTCCCTTGTAGTCACTAAACCACCGAGGTTGTTTTTACTAAAAGCAGTTCTTATCCTAGAATAGCCGTTGAAAGGAGGCAAGAGCCAATGGAAGAAATTAT
>CANDMD010000222.1 GCA_947385725.1 uncultured Lachnospiraceae bacterium
AAATCATTGGAATCCAACGTCCGCCATCAGGATTGTAACACGTTTGAGTCCTATGCTAAAACCCTTGTGGAAGTCGGCTTTCATTGCCTATCTGTCGGATTAGTCCCTATTAGGGATGCTTTTCATCGTGGGAAACAGCAGCACATCCCTGATCGCAGGACTGTTCGTCAGCAGCATCACCAGTCTGTCAATACCATACCCGATTCCTCCGGTGGGCGGCATACCGATCTCCAGCGCGTTCATAAAGTCCTCATCGGTGGTGTTGGCCTCCTCATCGCCCGCTGCCAGAGCCGCCTCCTGTGCCTTAAAGCGCTCCCTCTGATCAATGGGATCGTTCAGCTCCGAGTAGGCATTACACATTTCTCTCCCATAAATAAACAGTTCAAAACGCTCCACGTATTCCGGCTTGTCCGGTTTTCTCTTAGTCAGGGGAGAGATCTCCACGGGATGATCCATGACAAAGGTAGGCTGGATCAGGTGCTCCTCCACAAACTCCTCGAAGAACAGGTTCAGGATATCACCTTTTGCATGGCGCGCCTCATAGTGAATGCCCTTCTCGTCCGCAAGCTTCTTCGCAGCTTCCGTGTCGGGAATCTCGTCAAAGTCAACACCTGCGTACTTCTTTACGGCATCCACCATGGTCAGCCGCTCAAAAGGCTTCCCAAGATCTATCATTTCCTCCGCGTAAGGCACCACAGTAGTACCGCAAACCTCCTGTGCCACATAGCGGAACATATTCTCAGTCAGATCCATCATACCGTAATAGTCGGTATATGCCTGATACAGCTCCATCAGCGTAAATTCCGGATTGTGTCTGGTATCCAGTCCCTCGTTTCGGAAGACACGCCCTATCTCAAACACACGCTCCATACCACCCACGATCAGTCTCTTTAAATACAGCTCCAACGAGATACGCAGCTTCACATCCTCGTCCAGCGCATTATAGTGTGTGGCAAACGGTCTTGCCGCAGCGCCGCCGGCATTGGAGACCAGCATGGGCGTTTCCACCTCCAGAAAGCCCTGCCCCTCCAGGTAACGGCGGATGGCACTGATGACTTTGGACCGTTTCACAAAGGTTTCCTTGACTTCCTGGTTCATGATTAGGTCGGTATATCTCTGGCGGTAGCGGATATCTGTGTTAGTCAGTCCGTGGAACTTCTCCGGAAGGATCTGTAAACTCTTGCAGAGCAGCGTCACCTTTGACGCATGGACGGAGATTTCTCCGGTCTTGGTGGTGAAAACCTCCCCCTCAATACCCGCGATATCTCCCACGTCGTACTTTTTAAAATCAGCATAAGACTCCTCGCCTATACTGTCCCGTGCCACATAACACTGGATATTTCCGGGCAGATCCTGAATGTTGCAGAAGGAAGCCTTACCCATAATGCGTTTGGACATGATACGTCCCGCAATGCGGACAGTTTTCCCCTCCAGTTCGCCGTACTTTTCCTTGATCTCCATACTGTGATGGGTCACATCATACTTTGTGATCTGAAAAGGGTCTTTCCCAGCTTCCTGAAGGTTTGCAAGCTTTTCGCGCCTTACCTTCAACAGCTGGTTGATATCCTGTTCCTGCGCATTCGTATTCTGTGTATTTGTATTCTGTACGTTTGCATTCTGCGCTTTTGCATTCTGTACGTTTGCATTCTGTACGTTTGCATTCTGTACGTTTGCATTCTGCGCATTTGTATTTTGTACATTTGCATTCTGCGCATTCGTATTCTGTCCTTCTGCCACTTCTGTCACTCCTTTATCTTAAAATGTTAATTGCTTCTCTGGATCTCCAATATCTTATATGCAAACACGCCCGCCGAAGTTTCCACTTCCACGGTATCGCCGATCTTTCCGCCGATCAGCGCCTTGCCCACGGGGCTCTCATTGGAAATCCTGCCCTTCAGGCTGTCCGCCTCGGTGGAACCTACGATTTTATATTCAAATTCCTCACTGTATTCAATATCGAGGATTTTCACACTACAGCCAATATTGACCTTGTCCAGATCCACTTCGTCTTCCACGACAACCTCGGCATTTTTCAGGATCTTCTCCAGCTCCTCGATCCTGGATTCGATATCACGCTGTTCATCTTTTGCCGCATCGTATTCCGCATTCTCCGACAGATCACCCTGTTCCCTTGCCTCTTTGATCTTCTGGGCAACCTCCTGGCGCCTTACCACCTTCAATTCATGCAGCTCATCCTCATATTTCCTGAGACCCTCATAAGTTAAGATATTTTTTTTCTCCTGCATATTGCACACCCTTCCTGTTTCTTATTATATCCCATAAAGTAAGTCTTCCTGTTTAGACCTAGGTATTATACTCATTTTTATTCACAGTGTCAAGGTAATGACTGATTTTTTGCGCCTGCCGCCACTTTTCCCTCAGGGAAAAATAGACTATTCCCGCATTGCGCTGCGTAATCCGGCGGCATTTTTCCTCCGAGGCCCACAGATCCAGCCAGACGCTGCCCTTTGTCGCCCATCCCACGGCAATTTTATCCCCTCTGGTAAAATCCAGGATATTTACCGGTTCCCTGCAGAGGAGCTGCATTCTTTCAAAGCCGTACCTTCCCTGCACCTGTTCCACGGTAACCGCCAGCCCCTGCTCCTGATAGAAATTTTCCGCGAAATCCTCCAGCTCTTCCCTGTGTGCCTGCCCATAGGCTTCTTCAATAACCCATTTCAGACTCTTCATCCTGCCTGCGCACTGCTGCAGGAGCTGCGGAATACAGGGTGCTGTGCCCAACACCACAAAATGAGGGCTGACAAGCCGGGACATTAAAGGCTGGATCCACCGCAGTTCCGTATAACCCGCAAACTCCGCCGTCTTCCATTCCCGCTGCCAAAGCTCCGCCACAGGATTGTCACCAAACAAAACCTCCCTGACCGCTCTGTCATACACGCACCAACGGTCAGAATACTCCTCCACACAGCGCGATAACTCTCCCATCATTTCAGCCAGCTGACTTTCCATGTTCCCGCGGCATCTGTCTGTCAGCTTCTCTATCGCCGCCTCATACCTTTTCCATTCTCTCCTGCGCGCCCTGAGCTCCTTTCTCTCCCGAAAAAATCCGGGATCAAGCCAGCGCAGTCTTTCCGAATGCCTTCCCTCAGCGGGATCGATTTCCGGCATGGGCCGTTTACGGGGCAGGTATTGCAGAAACCAACGGTAGGGTTCCACATCCATCCCTATCTTGACCAGCAGATAAGTTTTCTGGCTGATCGCTTCCACCAGAGGTTTCTGCACATCTCTCTTTTTATATAAGTATAGAATCGTGTCCATACCCCTATTCTATTCACGCTTCGACGAAAATAGTATCCCTCCGCACTCCGATGCATATCACATTCCTTCACGCTTCGCCGAAAATAGTGTCCACACTCCTGACCAGCTGCTCCATGCTGTCCAGAGCGTTTATCATCTGCCGGAACCTGGCGGAACGGGGTAATCCCGCAGTATACCATGCCAGGTGCTTGCGCATCTCCCTGACAGCAGTATACTCACCTTTATATTCTAGCTGCAGTCTCGCGTGGCGAAGAACCGTTTCCCTCTTTTCCCGCAGGTCAGGCGGCGCCAGGATGGTGCCGTCCTCCAGAAATTGCGTAACCTCCCGAAAGATCCAGGGATTCCCCTGAGCGGCCCTTCCTATCATCACACCGTCGCAGCCCGTCTGCTCTATCATGCGCAGAGCCGAGCCGGGACTGTCAATATCCCCGTTTCCAATCACAGGAATGCCCACCGCCTCCTTCACCCGGGCGATGACCTCCCAGTCTGCCCGTCCGCTGTAGTACTGTTCCCTGGTTCTGCCATGAATCGCGATTGCGGCCACCCCGCAGTCTTCCGCAATCCTGGCAATCTCCACCGCATTGCAATGCTCCTGGTCAAAGCCCTTCCTGATCTTGACAGTCACGGGCTTTTTCACGGCTTTCACCATTGCCGTCAGAATGCGCCTGGCCAGCGCCGGATCTTTCATCAGCGCCGAGCCTTCTTTGTTGTTGACCACCTTGGGAACGGGACAGCCCATATTAAAATCCAGTATGGAAAAGGGTCTTTCCTCGATCCGCTTTGCCATCTCCGCCAGGATGTCAGGGTCTGAGCCGAACAGCTGCAGGGACGCCGGCATCTCCTCCGGATGCACGGTCAGAAGACTTTCCGTATTCTTATTCCGATAATAGATCGCCTTGGCGCTGACCATTTCCATACACACCAGCCCTGCCCCCTGTTCCCTGCACAGAAGGCGGAACGGCAGATCAGTGACTCCTGCCATTGGCGCAAGGATCACATTGTTGTCCAGCGTCACGCTCCCGATCTTTAATTTGCCCATTGGTATTCTCCGTTCTAGCGCGTGTTTGAAATTGCTTTCTGTCAGCTGTGCATCACAATTTGTGGCAGATTTGACCCGAATGAGGAGCAAAAATACCGCAAAGTGGAGCCTACAGATGGCGGGAATAAATTTTCGAACACGCTCTAGTACATCACTGCATTAATTCCTGAGTAATCAGCACTCGCTGTTCGCGCCATCGCTGCGTTGTCGTCAGTCAACGATGCCACCGCATCGCCTCCTTTCTCCGCCTTGCGCTGACGCAAACATCAAGCACTGATTTACTTCAGGATTAATGCAACGATGTACTAGTATAGTCCACGTTAATTAACCATATGTTTGACGCAGCGAATAAAGTAATGAAAGTCAGCACTGCCCAAAAGAATGAACATAGGGCTATTAACATTGAGTTATACTAGGAGGAATCACCTCCTGTTTTTGTCATAGATGATCCGCAGTCCGTCCAGCGTCAGGAAGCTGTCGTAGATATCGATGCTTTTCGTCTCATCCGCAATCAGCCTCCCCAGTCCCCCGGTGGCCACCACCTTGATATGGGGAATCTGACTCTCTTCCTTTACTTTCCTGATAATATATTCCGTCTGTCCGATCTGTCCATACACCAGCCCCGCCTGCATACTGCTGATGGTCTCCTGAGCCAGAATGGACTTTGGCTTTTTGATCTCAATATTGGGCAGCTTCGCCGCCTGGGTCCAGAGAGCCTCAGAGCTGATGCGTATGCCGGGAGCAGTGATGCCCGCGGCAAATTCACCCTTTTCCGTGATCAGGTCATAGGTGGTAGCCGTGCCAAAATCCAGAACCAGTACAGGGCCTCCATACTTCTCATAGGCCGCCACCGCGTCTACGATCCTGTCCGCGCCGATGGCTCTGGGATCCTCCGTCACAATGCGGATCCCTGTCCTAACCCCGGGACCCACGCTCATGGGTTTTGTCTCTGTGTAACGCACCAGCCCGCCCATCAGGGAATGCATCACATCGGGCACCACGCTTGCCACAATGGATCCCTCCAGCGCCTTTGCCTCTATTCCCTTATTTTCCAAAAGCTGGGTGATCATGACGCCGTACTCATCGGAGGTTCTGGAGACCTTCGTCGTCATGCGGAAGGTGGCTTTCAATGCCTCTCCGTCATAGACTCCCAGAGTCATATTGGTATTTCCCACATCAATTACCAGGATCATGCTAACCTCCCGTAATTCCGCTCTGCGGAATCGCTATTCCTCTTCTTTCAGGTATGCTGAAATGTCTTCTTTCAAAACAAACACTTTGTAATAAAGGCTCAGGGATTCGAAAAGCTCCTGTCTCTTTCTGCGCACTTCGGAAATCATCAGCCCGCTGCTGATCTCATCATAATAAATGTCGTCATCATCCGCATTCGTCTCCAGCACCACACTACCGTCCTCCTCAAAGGCAATGACGAAGACACCGCCCACCTCCTCGGTGAACAGCACACATAAAATATGCAGTTCCTCCTTAACGGACTCAGGAATGCCGTTGAACTGCTCATTAAAGTAATATTTCATCTCATAGGAGTTGGCTCCGCAGAGCACCGTCTTCTTCTCATCCATTTATATCCCCCTGCATATCACAGGCCAAGCCTGCAATGCAACCAATCAGGAAATCTCCATTCTTACAACCCCGCCATCAGACATTCCCGTCATTCCCCTTACGGACACTTCTCCCCGCCATCAGACATTCCCGTAAATGCTCCCTCGCGGACACTTCCCCAGCCATCAGACATACCCGTAAATTCCCCTCACGGACACTTCTCCCGCATATACCGTCCTCTCCAAGCCGTCCGGCAGTTCCACCAGCAGCTCGCCGACACTGTTGATGCCTCTGGATATGCCTGTGTACTCTCCTTTGGGATCCAGCACGCGAACCTCCCTGTCACAGTTCACCAGCAGATTGTCATAAGCTTCCTTCAACACGGAAAAATCAAGTGTTTCCATGAACTTCTCATAGTATTTCTCAAAAGCCTTCATAATATGAACGATCAGCTGGGCCCTGGGAACCTGTCTTCCGCATTCCTCCTCCAG
>CANDMD010000223.1 GCA_947385725.1 uncultured Lachnospiraceae bacterium
AAAAGCTCCCATATTTCGCATTGTTCCTTGCAGACAATTCTTGAAGTCTCTTTATCCGTGTACGCTCGTATATATAGCGACGCGGGAACTTTGTAAATATCCGTGCCTGTGGGCTGATCTTCCGTCATAACTTCTCTTACCGCGCCGTATGCGCGGCTTTGTTCATCAAGCCAGAAATTTACGCTTAAGTTTATATCATATATCGGCAGGACGCTTTCTCTCAGCGTGCTGAAATATGGCTTGTCTCTATCTGCCGCAAGAGCGTCTACTGCGGAATAAAAGCTGTTAATGTTGGGGAAATCCTTTGCATAAATAATTTTCCCCGCAAGTATGGCCTCTGGTTTTTCGACTATATCGAAACGTGCACCGCAAACATTAACGGTTTCTACAATTTTCTCCGAATTCTGCATATTGGTGTCCAATAAGGTGTCAACAGAAATGTGAAGTATTTGCGCTAACAGTTTTAAATTGTAAATATCGGGCAGGCAGTCGCCGTTCTCCCACTTGGATACAGCTTGTTCGGAAACGCCTATTCTAAGAGCAATCTCCTTTTGGGTGTAATTCTTCCTTGTACGAAATTCTCTTACTCTTTTTCCAAAATCGATTTGATTAAACATAATATTCCTCCGTAATCTTTCATTTGATTTTTCACATTTCGATTACAATTGCAATTGTATTATAGCTTATATTCAAACAAAAACAATTGTAAGCATGTTTATGAAAAATTACAGAAGCTCAACCGCAGGTTGTGGGCTATGATTCTTTTATCGGTTTCCTATTCAATATTGTGTATCGTTCCCACCAGCCTATGAAATTCTTTTCCTGTGGAACAGTCAGCTTGGAAATGCATTTTTATAATACTTGCTCCTTTGCCGTACATGAGTATACATTCCGGATCACCAGCATGGCAATGAAAAAGGACAGCATGGCCGTCAGCAGATTGCTCACTGCCATGACAATACCGACACTCTCGCTGCCCAGCTTCGTGAAATTCTGCAGCGCCCAGAGAACGGGAATCCGGAAGATAAATACCCTGCTGAAATTGCATACCAGCGTAAGCTTCGTCTTTCCAAAGCCGAACAGCAGCGCCATGCAGGCGGAGTTAATACCCAGAGGGATACAGCCCCCCAGCGCCTCATAGCGGAACACATGCATGATCAGCTGCTGGAACTCCTCGTTAAAGCCCTCGGCACTGTTGGCAAAGAGCCATGTGATCGGCCCCAGAAAAACATTCAACAGGAGCAGTCCCACTGCACCGATCACCGCGTTGATGGCCGCCAGGCGCCAGAAAGTCCCTATCGCACGCTTCGTATTCCCTGCCCCCAGATTCTGGCTGATGATAGAGGAGCCCCCATCCTGAAAACCGTTGTGGATGCCGGTCACCATGCCGTTGATATTGTTGGATATTCCCAGTGCACCCACCGTGGTGGAGCCATAATTTTTACTCATGGAATTGACCACCGTTTTACCGAAGGAAAACGCCACCTTCTCCACAATCACGGGAAAAGACAGGTTCAGCATGGGACCCACCACCTGCCGTTTGAATGCAATGCTTGCCCGGTCAAAGGTAAAGGCGTCGTCCCCCGCGCACAGATTCCTCAGCGCCATCACAAACAGGAATGCCTGAGAGACCACCGTAGCCACCGCTATCATGGTGATATCCCCGTTTAATCCGTAGATGAAAATTGCCGTCAGCACCAGCTTTAAGGTGACCACAAGCATATTCAGTTTCAGGATACGTCTGGAATTTCCCCTGGAACGCTCAATGGCGATATATACATTATTAAAGAAACTCAGCACCGTCGAAAACAATGTGACGGAAAAATACCTGGCTCCCACCGCAATAAAGTCCTCCGGCGTTCCGAAAAGCCGCAGCAGGCCGGAAGAAAAAGGGATCAGGCAGAGGACGGCCAAAGAGATGGCGCCGCAGATCGTGAGCAGCGTGCTCAATCTCCTTTTCACCATGCCGTAGTCGCCGGCCCCGTAAGCCTCGCTGATCTTTAAGGTACTTCCCGCCGCCAGTCCGCCGCCCACCGCCGAGATCATGCTCTGGAGCTGGGACAGATAGGCCACCGCCGAAACCGCCATGGCGCTGACATGGGACGCCATCATGGTATCCAGGATATTAAAAAGATGGTTGATAAACTGAAAAAAAGCCAGCGGAACGCAGACATAAAAAATTACCCGCCACAGATTTCCCGTCAATGCAAATTCCCTGAATTTTCTGTCCTTCTCGGAAAGAGAAGCGCTTCCTGTCTTCGCCATAGCATTCCTCCCAGCTGCCTGCTTTATCTTCTCCTTTTTCTTTCCGCAGTTTTGCTGCACAGTCCAAATACCTGCCCCAATCGCTTGTCTGTTTTCCCGATTGCACAGATTCAAAATCTTCAGCGCAGCCCGCACCGAAAATGCAGGGTGCTCCACCGCGGAATCGTTGTCTTACCATACAGTACCTTACCACCAGGTAAATGCATTTTCTACTTCATTATCAACAATATTCCCCTAAAACACTGAAATTTTGTCATACAAAACAGACTCGTAAAACATATTTCTGCCGAAAAGCAACTTAAGGAACTGTGAGAAAATTAATCTTCACAGTTCCTAACTTTGCGATATCAATATCATTTTATGAAAAAAACTGGCTGATGGCGTCCTACACGGTCCGCACCCCGATGATCCGGATTCCGCTTTTCTTTTTACAGTCCCCCGCGCACACGGCCGGAAGGATACAGGTGTCAAAGCCCAGTTGTATACCAACAGGTTCCCTGATCTGGGACTGCTGCCGGAAGATGATGACACCGTTTCACTCTATTGATGTCAGTAACAGTTCAGCGTCCTGTTTAAACTGTTACTGATGTCACACAGGCTTCTTCATAAAACGGTATCTTTGAATCATGTGTTACAAAACGTAATTTTTCGGCTTTTGCCTGTGCTATCATGATCCTGTCAAACGGGTCGTTGTGCTCTTTCTCCTGATTATGATATGTCAGAGTTTCCAGTGCCTCAACGTGGCTATCCGTTATAGGAAGCATCTGATACCCCATTTTCCTACACAAATCTGACAATACCGAACCACTTATATGAATCTTGTCAGGCTTTGCCATATATTTTATCGTTGTCTCCCAGACAGACGCAGCACTGTAATAAATCTCATTTTAAATATCCATAATCAGATTCCTTGCCACATCCGGCAATCTGGGATTATCGTCCAATGCCCATAGAATAATATGCGTATCCAACAGCAGCTTCATCCCATCCCTCCAAACATCTTTTCAATTTCGGGATTCATTTCATCAAAATCATATTCATCGTCATACAAATTCTGTCCCTTCGCAATCCCAATCCTCCTTGAGGCCGCTATTTTATCTTCCATAACAGCAGGCTGCATAAAACGTTCTATCATCTCCAACAAAAACTGCAAATTATCCTCTGATAATCCATTCACTTTTTGAACGACCCGTTCCTGTAATGTCAACACGAAACCACCTCCGCTTCCTTTTATACTATTATATACCCAAAAGGTATACTTCTCAATCAAATAGATAATAGAATCCAAGATCGGGATTTTGTTATCTAAAATCTATTATTAATCCAAAACATGATTCCATTATCCATGCAATAGCCCGTCAGAAAACCTGGCTGATAGCATCCTGCACGGTCCGCACCCCGATGATCCGGATTCCGCTTTTCTTTTTACAGTCCCCCGCGCACACGGCCGGAAGGATACAGGTGTCAAAGCCCAGCTTCTCCGCCTCCGCCACACGCTGCGCCGCCTGGCTTACGGCCCGCACCTCGCCGCTTAAACCCACCTCGCCAAAGGCGATCAGCCTGGGATTTAAAGGCTGGTTCTTAAAGCTGGAGAGAATGGCCAGGACAATGCCCAGGTCAATGGCCGGCTCCGCCACCTTCATGCCACCGGTGACATTCACATAGGCATCACAGCTGCCCAGCTGGATGCCGGAGCGCTTTTCCAGCACCGCCATCAGCAGGTTCACCCTGTTGAAATCCGTGCCCGTGGTCTGCCGCCTGGGAATCCCGAAATTGCTGTGACACACCAGCGCCTGGATCTCAATCAGAAGGGGGCGCGTCCCCTCCATGGTGCATACCACCACCGACCCGCTGGCCTCCTCCGGGCGTCCGTTCAACATATATTCGGAAGCATTCCGCACCTCCACCAGCCCCTGCTCCTGCATCTCAAAGACTCCGATCTCATTGGTGGAGCCGAAGCGGTTCTTTACGCCCCGCAGAATACGGTAGGAAGCGTGGCGGTCTCCCTCAAAATAGAGAACGGTGTCCACCATATGCTCCAACACCCTGGGACCTGCCACGGTCCCCTCCTTCGTCACATGACCCACGATCAGCACGGAAACGCCCAGCCCCTTTGCCAGCTGCAGCAAGATGCCAGTGGATTCCCTGACCTGGGACACGCTGCCGGGAGCAGCCGACACCGCCTCGTTGTACATAGTCTGGATGGAATCGATGACCACCGCCTCGGGCTTGTCCTGCCGTATCACCTCCGCGATCTCATCCAGGTTCGTCTCGCACAGAAGCAGCATATTGTCCGTGAACATCCCGATCCTGTCCGCCCGCATCTTGATCTGCGCCAGGGATTCCTCCCCGGAGATATACAATACCTTATGGCCGTCGGAGGAAAGATTCCTGCACACCTGGAGCAGCAGCGTGGACTTGCCGATGCCGGGGTCGCCCCCCACCAGGGTCAGCGAGCCCTGCACAATCCCGCCCCCCAGAACCCGATCCAGTTCCTCCATCCCGGTGGACAGCCTGTCTTCTTCCCTGATCTGGATTTCCGATAAAACGCTGGGGGCGTTCTTCTGTACCCGCCTCCCTGACGGGGCTGCCGCCACCCCCATGTGGGGCATCTTCGCCGCCGCTTCCTCCACGAAAGAGTTCCATTCCCTGCATCCCGGGCACTGCCCCATCCACTTGGATGATTCGTAACCACAGTTCTGACAGAAAAATACGGATGATGTTTTTTTCGCCATAATCATTCTCCATTCCAATATAATGAGCGGGTAACCGCTGGGAACCCGCTCATTTCCTATCTCCTTGACAGACTTTCAGTATATCTATTTTCACACGCGCGCGACCCTCACGGGTATCTCACCCACGGCTCCAAGCTCCACACTGAGGGAAAGCTTACCGCCCAGCCCCGTTTTCATGGTCCCGGTACTCTTGCCGCCTACGAACACCTCATACTCGGTATCGTCATCAAGCCCGATCGTGATCTGCGCATCCTCGTCGCCTTCCACCACGAACTCCACGCCGTCCTCTTTCTCCACAAAGTCAAGGACGCTGGTCCCGGGCACAGACTCATAAAGGAACATTCCGTTCTTCTCAAGCTTGGTGATCTCATTGTAAGTCTTGACCTTCAACAGGTCTCCTGCGTGCCTGTAGTCTTCCACCTTCGCCTTCCGGGGTAATTTGTGATTGCCAAAACTAATCGCGCCGCTCTCTTCGCTGCGGAGCAATTCTTCCACAACTGCCATGTGTATATCCTCCTGTGATTCATACTGGTGGTCATCAGAGTTAGCCGTGCCACCTGACTCCCTTCCAACTACACCTACAGTATAATATAAAGTACGGCATTAATCCACAAATTTTTTGTAAAATTTCACTTAAAAACCTAAATTAGTTCCACCTGTGCGGTTGGATGCTTCAAGGAGCATCCAACCTGATTCTCACATTCACAAAACCCGCGCTTACGCGCTTCTGCGTCTGCTGCGCATCCGCGTTTTGCTCATTTGAGAATGAGTTGCTAATCCAATGCCCCGCCTGCATTGCCATAAATGGCATGCAGACAGATCATTGGATTGCAACCGCACAGGTGAAATTATTTTACAACTCCTTAACGGTAAAGCACACCTTCCCATTCTTAAAGCCCGCAGACACCGTATCCCCCGGCTGGACCTTCTTCATCAGGATCTCTTCCGCCAGGGCGTCCTCCACCACGGACTGCAGGGCTCTCTTCAAGGGTCTTGCCCCCATCTTGTTATCCGCGTACTTCTCCACCAGATGCTCTTTCAGGGAGGAGGTCAGGCTTAAATGAATATCCATCTGGGCCTCGCAGCGCTTCGCCAGGTTCACAGCCAGCAGATTGACTATCGCCTTCATATCCTCATTACCCAGCTGGTGGAAGACAATAATTTCATCGATCCTGTTGATAAACTCCGGCTTGAAGCTGCGCTTGACCTCCTCCATGACACCGGATTTCATCTTCTCATAGTCCTTCTTCGCGTCACTGACAGAAGCAAAGCCCAGATTCTTCGGGTCTACGATAGATCGGAAGAGCGTCGTGTAGGGAAAGAGTGTTCTGTTGGGTGTTG
>CANDMD010000224.1 GCA_947385725.1 uncultured Lachnospiraceae bacterium
CTCAAAAGCAGGAAATCTCCGACCAGGATAAACGTGATAAACAATGTGATAATACCGATCACCACGCCCTGCCGGAAATTTTCCTTAAACGATTTAAAAAACCCCCTTGTAATGTAGCACTCCTCATTTCTCACGATTTTCAGCGCCATATAATGCATTGCCGTCAGGGAAGGCCCTATGGTGATGACGGGAATACAGCAGATCATGGTCAGAACATTCAGCCACATCAGATCCGCCACCTTGCCCAATGCCTGCATAACAGGGCTGTCCAAATTAAATATGCTACCCATTCTCATCCTCCTATTACTTTTAAAATACTTTTTCCATTTCCGTGACACGGATGCCGGAATACTCTTCTTCCGGCTTCACCGTCCGGAAGCCCAGCCTGCGGTAGAAATCAACCGCATAAGGAGCCGCCTTCAGGGACATGAACCGTTCTCCGGCTTCCTCCTTCAGATAACGGCACAGACCGTTCATGATCGCCCTTCCCACTCCCATGCGGTGGTAGTCCTCATCCACAAACAGCAGAGAGAGATGGTTCCTGCCGCGTATGGTTCCTGCCCCTATGATTCTGCTGCCCTCCACCGCTACCATCATCTGATAGCTGCCGCGCAGAAAGGCCGTGTACAGTTCATCATCCGTAATAAAATCAAAAAAATTCTGGATTCCCTCTCTGGTATAATCCTGTCCCTCATATTTCAAAAAGGTACGCCAGATCATTTTCATGGCAGGCGCCCATTCCGAATCATGCGCCCACCGGACCTGGTAAGTTCTTACCGCCCCTGTATCCATACCTGTTCCCCGTTACTGTTTCCCGTCCTTGTCATGTAATATCTTTTTTGCGATCCAGTTATAAATATCCTGCGTGACCTCCCGCCGGTTCGTCTCGTTCAGCAGCTCATGTCTTGCGCCCTCGTATAACCTGATCCTGATGTCCTCAAGCCCTGCTGCACGCAGGGACTTGTATGCCTTTTTCACACCCTTGCCATAGCCTCCTACCGGGTCGGCATCCCCCGATACAAAGAATACCGGAAGTTCTTTGGGAATGCGTTTCAGATTTTCCGGCCGGTAAAGCCGGCTGATCAGTTCAAACAGGGTCTGAAAGCCGTTGACCGTGAATACAAATCCGCACAGGGGATCGTTCAGGTATTGTTTCACCCGCTCCCCGTCCCTGCTGAGCCAGTCAAACGGTGTCACGGGATCTGCAATGCGCCGGTTGTAGAGACCGAATGCCAGTTTGTCCAGCAGCTTGCCCTCTTTCCTGGAGCCATAGAGTTTTTCCAACAAGGCCGCCGCCATTTTGGACAATGCCAGAACAGCCTGCGGCTGCATTCCGGTTCCCATGATCACGGCGCCGTCGATTCCGGCGCCATAATGGCATAGATAGTTTCTGGTAATAAAGGAACCCATGCTATGCCCCATGATCACATAGGGAACGCCGGGATAACGGGCGGCAGTGGACTTTTTCAGCCGATGCACGTCACGCACCACCACCGTTGCCGGATCCTGCCCACAGAAATAGCCGTATTTCCCGTCTTGCCCCACTGATTTTCCATGTCCGAGATGATCGTCTCCGACCACCACAAACCCGCGGTCCGTCATATACCGGGCAAACTCTTCATATCTCTCGACATACTCCGCCATGCCATGCACGATCTGTATAATGCAGCGGATACTGCCGGCATCGTCCGGCATATACCGAACCGCATGCAGTCTGCTCCTCCCGTCCCGTGAATGGTAATAAAATTCTTCTTTGACCATATTTTACCTCTCAATCACATACGCCGGCAGAGTCCTCGTACCATGACTGCCGCAAATCACAGGCAAAAACCCGAAAGTTTTCACCTGTACGATTGCAATCCACGCTCAAATGAGCAAAGTGCGGCAGATACACTGCGGCTGGATTCCTGAGAGTATTATACCGTATTTCACCCTAAAATTTAAGTACTTTATATAAATTTTAGGAAACGCCATAACAGCGCCCCCTCAGCAGATTTCCGCTCCCGCGGGCATTTCCATTTCCGGTTTCATCAGCGCCAGGTTCCCGTTGGCGTCCTCCGCGCAGAGCAGCATCCCCTCGGAAACCACCCCGGCCAGCGTCGCAGGCTTTAAGTTCACCAGCACCATGACCTTTTTCCCCACCATTTCCTCGGGACTGTAATAAGCCTTAATTCCGGAAACGATCTGCTTTACCTGACTGCCGATCTTTACCTTGCTGCAGAGAAGCTTCTTGGACTTCGGCACAGCCTCGCAGGCAATGATCTCTCCCACCTGGAACTGAAGTTTCGCGAAATCATCATAGGTAATCTCAGGTTTTGCCTCCACATCAATGACTTCCGTGTCAACAGCTTCACCGGCATCGGCACCGGCCTCCTTGCCCTGTGCCGCCTTTTCCGCCGCTGCCATGGATACCGCCAGCTCTTCCTCCTTCTTTGCCACTTCCTTCATATCCAGGCGCGCAAAGAGGATCTCCGGCTGATCCGTGACCCGGTTTCCGCTTTCATACAGACCGAACTCTTCCAGCCGGTCAAACTCTCTCAGGGAAGTATTCAGCTGCGCGGCGATCCTGCCCGCCGTTTCAGGCATATACGGCTCCAGAAGGGAAGCGCCAATGACAATGCTTTCCACCAGATTGTACAGGACAGTGGAAAGGCGATCCGCCCCGGTCTCCTCCTTTGCCAGCACCCAGGGCTCCGTTTCATCAATATATTTGTTGCAGCGTCTGAAAATATCGAAAATCTCGGTCAGTGCATCCGCTACCCGCAGACCTGCCATTTTCCCTGCCACCTTGGCATAAGCCCCCGTGACAACCGCCTTCAGATCCTCGTCCACCGACCCGGATACACCCTTGTCAGCCACCACGCCTCCAAAGTACTTGTTGCTCATGGAGATGGTACGGTTCACCAGATTGCCCAGGGTATTCGCCAGGTCGGAGTTGGTTCTCTCAGCGATCAGTTCCCAGGTGGCGCTGCCGTCATTTTCAAAAGGCATCTCATGGAGCATGTAATAGCGCACCGCGTCCACACCAAAGAAGTCGATCAGGTCGTCCACATAGATCACATTGCCCTTGGATTTGCTCATTTTACCGCCGCTCATCAACAGCCATGGATGACCGAAAATCTGCTTCGGCAGAGGTTCCCCCAGAGCCATCAGGAAAATAGGCCAGTAGATGGTATGAAAACGGATGATGTCCTTGCCGATCAGATGCAGATCCGCAGGCCAGAGTTTTTTATATTGTTCCGTGCTGTTGCCCCCCGCGTCATAACCGATGCCGGTAATATAGTTTGACAGCGCGTCCAGCCACACATAAACCACATGCTTGTCGTCAAAATCCACCGGGATACCCCATTTAAAGGAAGTCCTGGAAACACAGAGATCCTGGAGCCCTGGCAGAAGGAAATTATTCATCATTTCATTCTTGCGGGACACAGGCTGAATAAATTCCGGATGCTCGTTAATGTGCCTGATCAGTCTGTCCGCATATTTGCCCATGCGGAAGAAGTACGCCTCCTCCCTGGCAGGCTTCACCTCGCCGCCACAGTCCGGACACTTCCCGTCCACCAGCTGGGATTCCGTCCAGAAAGACTCGCAGGGCGTGCAGTACAGCCCCTCATATGCGCCCTTGTAAATATCCCCCTGATCGTACAGGCGCCGGAATATCTTCTGCACCTGCTTCTCGTGGTACTCATCAGTAGTGCGGATAAACTTGTCATAAGAAATATTCAGCATATCGCACATACCCCGGATGATCCCCGCCACCTGATCCACAAATTCCCTGGGGGTGACTCCCGCATCCTGGGCTTTTAACTCAATCTTCTGGCCATGCTCGTCCGTGCCGGTCTGGAAGTAGACCTCATAGCCCTCCTTTCTCTTAAAGCGCGCTATGCTGTCCGCCAACACAATCTCATAATTATTTCCGATGTGCGGCTTTCCCGACGTGTAGGCAATGGCCGTTGTCAGATAATAAGGTCCTCTGTTCTGCATTTTTTCTCCTCCTTCTGGCTCTGCTTTCTTTGAGCAGGCTCGGAACGCTTCGCTTTCCGAGCTCGCGTTGCTCGCCAGAAGTGCTTTCTCCCGACTGCTCATGCAAGCATGGCTGTCGGCATAAAGCACTTCTGGCTCTGCTTTCTTTGAGCAGGCTCGGAACGCTTCGCTTTCCGAGCTCGCGTTGCTCGCCAGAAGTGCTTTCTCCCGACTGCTCATGCAAGCATGGCTGTCGGCATAAAGCACTTCTGGCTCTGCTCATTCGCGCAAAAAATAGCCCGCCTCCTATATTTTTCACATAGAAGACGAGCCTATACCCGTGGTACCACTTCTTTTTATCCGCTCCTCACGAAGCAGACCTCATGGGGTCCACTGTTTCCTGCCATGAACCCTGTCCGCTATAACAGGCGGAACCTGTCGCAGCCTTACCCTGACGGCTTTCCACGATACAGCCTCCTCAGACTCACTGCCGTGTCATACTGTCACCGGGCTCGGTGCGCTGCTCGGAAGCCATCTTCCCCGTTTCTCCGCTCCATTCCTCTCAGCGGTCAGCCTGCTGCCCCATCAGGACAGCAGGACGACCGGAACGCTCTCTGTAAAGCATTGATCACGCGTACTCTCTTCGTCACTGCGTTTTCTTTCCTGTTCGTCAAGGTACAGTCTAACACAGAAAAATAATTTCTGTCAATGAAGAGTTTTTCATTCGCAGAATAAACTTACAAACTAAAAATTTTATAAAACCACCTGTTTTAATGGCATTTTCAGGCAGATTTTTTTTAATTCTGATATCTCCAATCCAACTGGGGCTTTGTTATAATTGAATCACCACAAACAACCAAACAAGGGGGATTAGTCATGGAAAAGTGGATAAAACCTGAAATGGACGTTATTATGATATCACAGCGTATGCTAAAATAGATGTAAAAATGGAACTACTTTATATAGATTTTCACGCTAAAGTCCCAGTGCCGTTTTCCTGACAGAAACGAGATCCACTGGATTCCCTGTGAAAAATCTGTTATACTATCCTTCAAGTATAGGAAAATGCTCCAGCGAGGAGGAGGAATATGAGCAGGCAGATCGACACAGGCAAAAATACCCACAGGAATCCACAGGCGGATACACAGGCCGGACCCGGCACAAAGAGCCGCATGGCCAATCTGGAATTACTGCGCTGTATCGCCATGATGATGGTGGTGGTGCTGCACTTTCTAAGTAAGGGCGATTTATTGCCGTCCCTGAGCAATCCGAATATGGGAAGCGAAGGCTATGCGGCCTGGCTGCTGGAAAGCTTCTGCATTGTGTCCGTGAATGTCTACATGCTGATCAGCGGCTATTTCCTGTGTACATCCTCCTTCAAATTAAGCCGCCTGATCGGGCTATGGTTTCAGATCTTATTCTATTCCGTATGCTTCGGGTTGATTGGCGCCTTTTCCGGAATCCTTACAGAGACCCCTTTTGACACCCACTATATCTTAACACTGGTCTTCCCTGTTTCCATGGGACATTACTGGTTTCTGACGGCTTACGTCTATCTGTACCTCCTGCTCCCCTTTATCGGCAGGGCGGTAAAGCAGATGAGCCGACAGCAGCTCCAGTGGTCACTGGCGCTTCTGTTTTTTGCGTTCTGCCTGCTGAAAAGCATTCTTCCCCTGCGGTTGGAGATGGACAGCATGGGCTACGACTGTCTCTGGTACCTGTGTGTCTTTCTGGCGGCGGCGTACATGCGGCGCTTCGGCGTGCCCTTTCTGGAGAAAAAAGGGCGCGGACTTCTGGTATACGTGCTCTGCTGTCTGATGATCTTTGCCGGAATCCTGGGGCTGCGGGCAGTTTACCTGAAAACCGGCAGCTTCGGCCTGATGCTGAAAATGTTCCTTGAATACAACCATGTCCTGCCCTTCCTGGCGGCGGCCGGATTGTTTACCGCCTTTAGCCGGTTGAAAATACAGGGCAGGGCAGCGGCTTTTGTGACAAAAATTTCGCCTTATACCCTGGGCGTCTACCTATTGCATGAAAATATCGGCTTCCGCTACAGCTGGCAGAAATGGTTCGGTTCCACAGAAGCGGATTCCATTCCCCGCCTGCTCCTCAGCACCCTTGCAGCAGTGATCTGCGTATTCTGCTGCGGCATTCTGATCGACATGCTGAGAAGCCTTCTGATGAAGGGACTGCACAGTCTGTTGGGGCGGATAGGGTTCTATAGAAAACTGACGGAAAAAACAGATCATGTGGATACCATGTTCCGTTCCTGACACTGCTTCCGCCACAGTTTCCAGGACTGTCTTCATGGCTGCTTCCAGAAACGCCATGCCCTTTCAGGGATA
>CANDMD010000225.1 GCA_947385725.1 uncultured Lachnospiraceae bacterium
TACACGACGCTCTTCCGATCTCGCCTGCTCCTCCAGATTGGCAGGTTCTGCTCCCGATTCCGGCCGGCCTCCCGCAGGGAGACTTTCTCCGGGCTCCGATTCACGCATCTCCCCGGCTGCCTCCGCACACCGCATTTCCCTGACTGCATCCGCACGCTGCTTCTCTATTATCGCCTTCGCCTCTTCAGGCGTCCTGATACCCCACATTTTGCTGAAGGTGTTCATATTAAAGGGCAGATTATAAAGCTCGTCCCTGTAAAGCGCTATCGGCGAGTTGATATAGTGATTAAATTCCGCGAATTGATTTACATAATCCCAGACTGTCCTGTCGGAGGTATGGAAAATATGGGCGCCATATTTATGTACCTGAATGCCTTTCCATTCCTCAGTGTAAATATTTCCGCCAATATGGGTACGCCGGTCAATGCAATAACAGTTCCTGCCCGCCTTTTTCATCTCATGGGCAAACACCGCGCCGAAAAGCCCGGCGCCCACGATCAGATAGTCGTACCTCATTTGCTCTTCTTACCCTTCGCCTTATACTTGTCAATCTGGACAAAATCATCCATCAACTCCAGGATCTTGTCACGTCCGTTCTGGTTTAACTTGATATAATACTGCATTACCCTGTTCTCCAGAAGCTGCGCCCCAAGGGAGGTGTCTCTCTCCAGGGAAGAGAAGTCCACGGGATTCAGGCTCAGCTTGTCACACATCCTGATCACTGTTCCATAAGCCATACCTTCAATCCCACGTTCCAGCGCCGTTACCAGAGTACTGTAGGGAATCCCCATCTCCATTGCAAACTGACGCACACTGCGATACTGTCTTAAGATTTCTTTCTTTAAAATTTCTGCTTTTGTCATTTTCTTTCCTCCAACCTGCAAAATTAAGGCAACTGCCCCCACATCAAACCCACGCCGGACAGCAATAAAATTAGTACATAGGAATAATATACGATATTACGTGTTTATTTTCAAGTACCAATCTGAAATTTTAAGATTTTCTTTCAAAAAATGCGTATTTTACCGTCTTCAGCCCTCTCTTTCGCATATTTTCCCTTTTCTTCCGCATCATTTCTCCGTTGACTAACCTGTTTTCCGGCGATATACTGAGAAATATCAGCCGGCTATAATGGCTTGGCTCATTGCTTGCGGGCACAATCCCATTAAGGAAAAGGTTATATAAATGAATACAAAGATGAAAATATTAGTATACCGGTACGGCAGCATCTGTGAACCAGATGTCATCCAGGCTTTTCAGTCACTGGGGCTGACCGTATTGGAGGAAAAAACAGAGATTACCAACAAAAGACTGTCTTCAGCCGACCGGCTGCTGCTGGCAGAAGCTTATCTGAAAACAGAACAGCTTCTCTTTGTATTCAGCATCAATTTCTACCCTGTGCTTGCGGAAATCTGCCATATATATCAGACCAGATACCTGTGTTGGACAGTGGATTCCCCGGTACCTGAGTTATTTGCAAAGTCCCTCTGCCATCATACCAACCACATTTTCCTCTTCGATCGGGCCCAGTACCAGTACTTCGCTCCCTATAACCCGGAAGGCATCCGCTACTTGCCGCTGGCTTCCTGCACACAGCGGTTCGACAGAGTCATTTCAACTGTCACCGGTGCTGACCGGCGTGCTTATTCTGGGGATATTTCCTTCGTAGGTTCTCTATATAGCGAAAAGAACCCTGTGCATCAGCTGAACGGTCTGCCGGACTATGCAAGAGGATATATGGATGCCCTTGTAGAATCTTCGCTCAGGATATATGGTTATAATCCCATCGAAAACGCTGTCACGGAGGAACTGGCGCGCACTGTGAAAGCCTGTTCCCCTGACTTCTTCGAATTGGCCGATCCGGTCACCAGCCCTGACCGGTACGTCACTGCCCACAGCTATATCGGTATGCAGGCTGCAGAGACGGAACGAATCAGGACTTTAAATACTTTGTCCAGACATTTTAATGTGGACCTGTTCACAAGGAGCAACGTCAAAAGCCTGCAAAATGTCCATGTACACGGCGGTGTGGAAAGTCTGACAGAAATGCCCAAAATATTCCACCTGAGCAGGATCAATCTGAACATGACGATAAAGCCCATCCAGACAGGGCTGCCCCTGCGTATTTTTGATATTATGGGCTGCGGGGGATTCCTTATGACAAATTATCAGGCGGAATTACCGGAATATTTCGAGATCGGCGTTGACCTGGAAGCCTACTCCAGCCTGGAGGAACTGGTGGACAAATGCGCCTATTATCTGTCCCATGAAGAAGAACGGAAGCAGATCGCTTTCAACGGCTACCGAAAGGTGTGCGGGCAGCATACCTACGCCCACCGGGTGAAAGCCATGCTGGAAGCCCTCCTGCCGTAATGCCCCGGACTCTGCTTCGCAGGAAGACACGAGCCCCAAAAGAACCAATGGCATCCTGGGCATCTGCCGTAACGCCCCGGAGCGGCCTCGCAGGAAGGTCTGTCTGAACCGTTGCGCCTTCCTTCACAGGAAGGGCTTTCTGAACCGTTACACCTTCCTTCACAGGAGGGCTTCTATTTTGACATATTCCCGGGACTTGTCCCTCATGATGTGGAATCCTTCTTCCAGCCTTTCGAAAGGAAAACTCTGGGTAATATACTCCCCGGGTCTCACCTTTTTCCGGGCGAGCCGCTTCAATACATAATGCCAGTCGTCAGATTCGTCATGTGTAAAAGAAGAATTCCAACTGCCCTTTACCGTAAGCTGGTTTCTCAGGATTTTCCAATAAAGGTTACGTTCCAGCAGAATATCCGACGCGGGATTCCCCACCAGCTGAACCTTCCCGCCGGGCATCACATTGCGGACTGCCTGTGTGATCGTCTCCTGCTTCCCCACGCACTCAAAAATAACATCGATTCCGGCTTCACCGGCTGCTTCCTGAAGCCAGCCGTCTACCGCCTCCTGTCTGCTGTCACAGTAATCCCCTGCCGGTATTCCCTGTTTTGCCACCATTTCTTTTTGGAAGTCCTTATTCCCCACTGTCAGGATCCTTTTGATGCCCATTTCCTTCAGAAACATGGTCAGCAGGATCCCAATTGTCCCCAGTCCGATCACTGCCACCGTCTCCTGACCGCCCAGTTCCATCTGACGGATGGCATGTACCGCCACAGCCATGGGTTCCAGCATGGCCGCTTCCTCAAAGGAGGTTTCCTCCGGCAGTGCAATCAGATTCCATACCGGCACTGCCACATACTCCGCAAAACCCCCGTTACAGCGGGATCCCAGGTAATTATAATGCCGGCACATTTCATATTGCTTCTTTTGACAGGGCACGCACTCACCGCAGGGGATCAGGGGATAGATGCCCACTCTTTTTCCCTGCCATGCCCTTCCGCTTTCTCCTCCCGCAGCTTCCACAATGCCGGAAAACTCATGCCCCGGGATCAGGGGATAGGAATAGGTTCCTGTCACATAGATCCGCGGAATATCCGAGCCGCAGATCCCCGCTGCCTTTACCCTTACCAGTACCTCGTCCTCCCGTATCCGGGGCACAGCCGTCTCCTCCAGCCTGATATCATTGATCCCATGCAATATGTAAGCCTTCATCCTCCCAGCCTCCATGCTTCCGCTCTATCGCCTTTTGCGCATCCTGCCACATCACCTGCCCACCTCTTTGGGCGGCTTTCCCGGATGCCCCAGCGCATGTTCGAAATTCTTTCCACATGTCACGATCCTGCCATTCTTTGGAATTTTTCCAGATCAGCCTGGGTCGTGATCTTATAATTCCTTTCCTCGCCGTCGATCATCACAATATCCATTCCTGCCATCACCGCAGGTTCCGTTGATCCGTTGACTGCCTTGATCTTCTCCGGGAAAAGCGCCCGATTGGCCTCATAATATTTTCCGTACACAAACGCCTCCGGCGCCTGCCCCGCGAAAATACTGCTGCGCTTCAAAAGCCCGGAGATACGCCTGCCATCCTCACTGTAATAGACCGTATCCTTCATGGGCAATACCGGAAGTACGCCGTCATGCCCCTGCACACCTTGCAGGCATCTGTGCAAAAGATCTACAGACAGCAAAGGACGTGCCGCATCATGTATGAACACAATATCTTCTGCCCCGGCGTATCCGGCGATATCCGTCAGCGCATTCCAGATGGACAACTGCCTTGTCTCTCCCGGCTTGGAAAAGCCCTTCCACTTTTCCCGGTTTCCTTCCGGCAGGTGTGCTTCTATCAATCCCCGCCAACACTGCTCCGCCACTATCTGTATTGCATGAATCTCCTCACTGTCAAAACAAGTGTCAAGGCAATACCGGATCACAGGTCTTCCACCCGCCTCCAGGTACTGCTTGGGTACATCCCCGCCTATGCGGGTACCGGTTCCCCCTGCCAAAATGATCGCAATATTCATCAGAATCTCATCTCCCTGATATTATGGATCGTCTCCTCGTAGGAGGTTTCCTTTCCGAAAAGCATTGTGGTTCCCAGCACAAATCCCTTTACCCCTTTGGGGGCATAGGTCAGTATCTTGTCCGCGCTGCAGGCGCCGTCCCAGTAAATGGAAAAGTCCATGTCCTCCTGCATGGCCAGTAATTTATTGATCTTCTTGCCCACGTAGGGCAGATACATCTGTCCGGCGTTTCCAGGATTCACGGACATAACCAGAACCTTTTTGACAATGACCAGCATTTCCATCACTGTCTCTACACTGGTTCCGGGATTGATGGCAATGCCCGGGGTGATACCTGCATTAATGATCTTCTGTAACGTGGTGGACGGATGGTACTCCGCCTCCGGGTGAATATATACTGTGTCTCCCTTTTTCAGATGATCCAGGAACATCTGGATATTATTATTGGGATGTTCAATCATCAGATGCACATCCAAAGGCAGCGTTGTCGCAGAACGGATATATGCCATGTCATTTAAGGACATGGCAAAATTAGGCACGTATCGCCCATCCATAATGTCAATATGAAAGGAGTCGATACCTGCCTTCTCCAGATCCTTTACTTCTTTTTCCAGATTACCATAGTTTGCACACATCATAGATGCTGTCAATTCAAATTCCATGTATTTTTTCCTTCCCTGAATCTTTTGTGCCGCTTCCCTGACGCCACATTGTTACTGCCCACTCCGTGTCCAGCAGCACCACATTCTATTGTTTCTTCCTGTTTTACCGCATAAAGGATATCGGCATGTTCATCCAAAATATTAACTTCCCCTGCGCAGATGAACACTCCAGGGAGCACCCAACCTGACATCAACATTCACAAAACCTGCGTTTACACGCTCCCGCAAATGCCCGTGCAAGCCGCTTATGACCCATTCGGTGTCCTGTAGGCATCTATTTTTCCTTAAAATATGTCATAAATACATTTTTACTATGAGGAGACAGCGATGGGCAGCGACTATTTCTCCATGTTACAGCGGCTAAAGGAAGAACGTGAACGCCGGAACCTGACACAGCGCCTGCTGTGCTACCAGATGAAAATACAACAGAGCCACTTCAGCAAAGTCGAAACGGGACTGCGACGTTTTACCTATCACGAGCTGAAAGGACTGTGCGCCACCGACATAGATGTCCTGTATGTGTTTACAGGTAAAAGGCCAAAAATCGAACTGGACTTCCTGGATCCGGAAAGCCTCTGCCCGGAAGAGATCCTATGCTTTCTGGACATAATCTATACCCTGGCCCATACTGCATATTCTGCGGACTGCAGCAAAACTTCCTTTGAACAGATCCGGCAGCAGCTTGCATACATCAGATACGGAAGCGGCACCGGCAAAGCCAAGGGCAGTATCTTCCTCTATGTGCGGAACAGATGCGGTCACACCCAGCAGACAATGGCGGACATGCTTGGTATAGACATCAAAAAGCTGCGTCAACTGGAAAAAGGACGCCTGATGCCGGACAGCGAGATCGTGTGGAAAATGTATGATCTTTTCCGCATATCCCCCGCCTTTATCCTGAAGGATCCCAAAGGCCTGCTGAACGAATTAAGCCATGTACTGGGACTCATGAAGGAGAACGACCGGGAAGTCGTGCTGCATATCCTGGAAAACGGACACAAATTATACAAACCTGCCCTTCCTGCCGCGGAGCAGCCAGTCATTTAACCGAACAGGCACGGTTGCTGACGCATGCCTTATTCCACGGCAGTTCCTAACGGAACGCATATGCTTCCCCTATCACATTGACTGCATACGTGGAGCAGGTCTGACAGAGTTCTTCGGATTATTGCGATTCGAGTTCTATTACGATCCATACTCTATTATGTTTCATACACCGGAAAATATCAAGTGAAACATTGG
>CANDMD010000226.1 GCA_947385725.1 uncultured Lachnospiraceae bacterium
AGATCCTGAACTGTGACTGGAGTTCAGACGTGTGCTCTTCCGATCTTAATGACTCTTGACGTGGAACTTCCTCGGATGAATGGCATTGACTTCCTGAGAAAGCTGATACCGCAATATCCCCTTCCGGTGGTGGTCATCAGTTCCCTGTCCGACAAGGTCTTTGACGCCATGAATGCAGGCGCGGTGGACTTTGTGGCAAAGCCTGCGGTATCGGAGCGCAGACAGCTGGAAAGCTTCATCCGGAACGAACTGCTGGTGAAGATCAAGATTGCCTCCACGGCCAAGATCAGCAGGATCAAGCAGCAGGTGATGGCTCAGGAGCCGGAGAAATTCACAGCCCATGAAAAGAATCTGGTGATCGCTATCGGGGCCTCCACAGGGGGGACCGAGGCCATCTTCGCCGTCATGAAGGATTACGGCGCTGACCTGCCGGGAATCGTGGTGGTACAGCATATGCCCCCCGGCTTTACGGAAATGTATGCGAAAAGACTGGATAACCAGTGCCGGGTACGGGTGAAGGAAGCGCGTACAGGTGACCGGGTATTGCCGGGCACGGTGCTGATTGCGCCGGGAGGCGATAAACATATGCACCTGGTAAAGGTGAACGGAATGTACCAGGTGGAAGTCAAGGCCGGGCCGAAGGTAAACGGTCATTGTCCGTCGGTGGATGTATTGTTCGAGTCTGTCGCCAAAGTGGCGGGTCCCAATGCGTTGGGGATCATATTGACCGGAATGGGCGGAGACGGGGCCAAGGGGCTTCTGGCCATGCGGAAAGCAGGGGCCAGGACCATCGGGCAGGATGAATCCACCTGTGTGGTATACGGTATGCCCAAGGTGGCGTATGATCTGGGTGCAGTAGAGTTTCAGGAGAAACTGTCAAATATTGCAAAGAAAACATATTATGTGTTGAACACAATGTAAAGGAGAGGGAGTATGAAGATTTTATTGGCTGAAGACGATTATGCAACCAGAAAATTCATGTCGGGTTTCCTGTCCAAATACGGTGAGTGTGACGTAACCGTGGACGGCATGGAGGCTGTGGATGCGTTTCTGATGGCACTGGAAGACGAGGAACCCTATGACCTGGTATGTCTGGATGTCATGATGCCGGTCATGGACGGGTATCAGGCGCTGATGGGAATCCGTAACCTGGAGAAGCAGAAGAACATTCCGAAGGAGCAGGAGGTCAAGGTGATCATGACCACCGCCCTGAATGATGAGCAGAATGTCAAAATGGCATTTGATCTGGGATGTACCATTTATTCCGGAAAACCTATCGATCAGACCAGATTTGAGCAGGCTATGAAAAAACTCAATCTGATTTGAAAATATAAGAATAAAAGGGAAAGGAGAAGTACATGGCTGAAGAATTTAACATGGAAGGGATGCTTGATATGTATCTGTTCGAGAACGGCCAGCTGCTGGAACAGCTGCAGGAAACGGTTCTGGAACAGAAGGATGCGGACTGCTTTGATGAAGATACCATCAATGAGATCTTCAGAACGATGCATACCATCAAGGGATCTTCCGGTATTATGATGTTTGACAATGTAACGGCCATCTCACACAAGCTGGAGGATGTATTTTATTATATCAGAGAGTCCCATCCGCAGAATATTGTCCATGAGACGTTGGTGGAGCATGTATTACAGGTAGTGGACTTCATTACTGGTGAAATGGATAAAATACAGGACGGAAGTCCGGCGGATGGGGATCCGTCTGCCATCATTGCCGAGTTGGACAATTTCCTGAATGAAATTAAAAACGGCGCGGTAAAGGAAGGCAAGGAACTGCCGAAGGCAAATGTGAGTGAAGAACCCAAGCATTTCTATATCGCACCTGTAGCAAACAGCGCCAGCCACTTCTACAAGATATACATAACTTTTTATCAGGATACGGAAATGGCCAATGTTCATGCGTACAAAACGGTGTACGCCCTGAAAGAGTTTGCGGAGGATCTGCTGTATGAGCCTGAGGATCTGATTTCCGATGACAGCAGCATCAGCACGCTGATGGAGGATGGATTCCATATCCTGCTTCAGGCGCAGTGCACCGAGGCCGACATCAGGAATGTGATCAAGACGGGGTATGATATTGAAAAAGTAGATATCTACGAATGTAAGGCGGAGGAATTCCTCCAGGGTTTCGACTTCGGAGATCAGCCTGCCCATCAGATTGACCTGGAGTCCAGCGCGGAGGAAATAGAGGCAAAGGTTCAGGCGGCGCAGGAGGGCGAGGAGCAGAAAGCAACCGAGAGCGCTGACAAGCCGGAGAAGCCAAAGATGGCGCCCGGTGACTTTGTCATCCAGTCCAAGTCTCCCGGAAAGCCGAAGAAACTGGCAAAGGATAAGCCTAAGGGTGAGAAAGCAGCTTTTATCAGTGTAAACGTCCAGAAGATGGATCAATTGATGGATCTGATCGGCGAACTGGTAATTTCTGAGTCCGTGGTATTGCAGAATCCTGACTTGAAGGTGCCTGGACTGAATCTGGCGAATTTCAACAAGGCAGCGTCGCAGATGGCGAAGATCGCCACGGATCTGCAGAATGTTATCATGTCCATGAGAATGGTTCCCCTGACGAATATCTTCCAGAAGATGAACCGCCTTGTGTTTGACGTATCCAGAAAGCTGGGAAAAGATGTAGAGTTTGAGATGATCGGCGAGCATACAGAGGTGGATAAGAATATCAGTGAGAAGATTTCGGATCCCCTGATGCATCTGGTGAGGAATTCCGTCGACCACGGGATAGAGTCCAATGAGGAACGTGCAGCGGCCGGCAAGAAGGAAAAGGGAAAGGTAACCCTGTCTGCCAAGACGGAAGCCGGCAAGGTATGGATCACCGTGACGGACAATGGAACGGGGCTGAACCGTGAGAAGATCCTGGCAAAGGCAAGGAAGCAGGGGCTCCTGGATCCTGACAGGTCGGATGCCTCCTATGAGGATAAGGAAGTGTACCAGTTTATCACGCTTCCCGGTTTCTCCACCAATGAGCAGGTGACAGAGTACTCCGGCAGGGGCGTAGGGATGGACGTTGTGGTACAGAATATCCAATCCATCGGCGGAACCCTGGAAATTGAGAGCACTCCCGGCGAGGGCAGCAGCATGATCCTGAAGATTCCGCTGACCCTGGCGATCATTGACGGCATTGTAATGGAGACAGGAACCACTTCTTTTGTCGTGGAGACAGGATTTATTAAGCAGTTTGTCCGCGTGACAAAGGATATGATGATCCATGAACCTACCGGTGAAGAGTACGTCATGATCAGGGATGAATGCTATCCTGTGCTTCGGATCGGCGACTGGTACGGCCTGGAAGATTACCGCTCTGACGTGGAAGAGGGAATGATGCTGCTGTTTGAGGTTGAGGGCAAAACCATTTGTCTGTTTGTGGACAAATTGATCGGAAAGCAGGAGATCGTAGTAAAGCCCATTCCTTCCTACATCAAAAAAGTAAAGGGAATTTCCGGATGTACCCAGCTGGGAGACGGCAGCATTGCCTTGATACTGGATCCGGCAGGATTAATAGATTAAACTGGAAGAAAGGAATGGTGCCGTAAATGAGTGAAACGACTGAAACGATTGAAAATACCCGTGAGCATGAAGAGCAGAAAGATAAGTACATGACTTTCAAGTCCGGTAATGAGCATTATGCCTTGAAGATACAGTATGTAAGTGAAATCATACCTTTTCAGGAGATAACAGCTATTCCCGAGACCGAGGATTACATCAAGGGTCTGATCAATCTCAGAGGGAAAATCCTTCCTGTGATCGATGTGCGTCTCAGGTTCAGCCAGCCCTCCTTTGAATACAATGACAGAACTTGTATTATCGTTATTATAGTCAAGGATACCATGGTCGGGCTGGTGGTGGAGGAGATTGCAGATGTCGTGGAGATCGGCGACGAGAATATACTGCCGCCTCCAACGATCATGCGGGGTGATAAGGTTCAAAACAAATATGTCTATGGGATCGGACGGGTAGGGGATACCGTGAAGCTGTTGATCGATCCCGACAAACTGTTGAATGATAATGACCTGTCTGCTGCGGAGCAGTCTGGTGACACTGTTGATGAGGATGAAAGAGAGGTATAAATTATGAAAAACATGAAGGTAAAAACAAAGTTGATACTGGGATTTTCCATTCCGGTCATTTTGACGATCATCAATGTGCTTGTGGGTGTTCTCGTTACTAACATTGCGGTTTCCACCATAAGCGCAATGAACCAGGAGGGTGCGGATCAGATTGCCGAAGGATTGGACCGGCTGGTTACTGAGATCAGCCAGCTGAATGAGGATGGCGCCACAGGGATCAGGGATGAACTGGCTACAGTGAGCGGAATTGATGAAAATGAGCGCGTTGTGCTGATGGAATTCGTGAATTCCGGCAAGGATAACAGAATCGCAACTCTGGAAGAATACGGCGATCAGCTGAAGGCATTTGTGAATGAAGGCAAGGACAACAGAATTACAACGCTGAAGGAAACCATGAATCTGTCCAATATTATCAGTATTGTCCTGTTGGTTTTCTCTGTTGTGATCACTGTTGTGATCAGCACCGCTTTGATCAAGATCATTGCACAGTCCGTAAGGCAGCTGTCCGATGCGGCGCAAGAGATTGCCATGGGTCGTGTGAATGGCATTCATTTGAACAAACGGGCAAATGATGAATTTGGCGAACTGGTGGATGAGTATGTTACTGTGATTGACAATATCAAGTATCAGGCAGGCATTGCGGAGGAAGTTTCCAACGGTAACCTGACCGTAGAGGTTACACCTAAGTGTGCGGAAGATGTGATGGGCGTATCCCTGAAGAAGCTGGTAGACGACAACCATCATGCATTAAGCAATATCAATGACGCTGCATACCAGGTGACCATCGGCTCCTCCCAGGTGGCAGACGCGAGCCAGTCCCTGGCACAGGGTTCCACAGAGCAGGCAAGCGCGGTTGAGCAGATTACAGCTTCCATCGATGAGATCGCTGAGAAGACAAGAGAAAATGCGGAGCAGGCAAATTCCGCGGCAGAACTGGTGGGCAAGGCAATTCAGGATGTACAGCAGGGTAACGCACAGATGCGTGATATGATGTCCGCAATGGAAGATATCAACAAGGCTTCCGAGAGCATTTCCAACATTATTAAGACCATTGACAATATTGCGTTCCAGACCAATATTCTTGCCCTGAACGCGGCTGTGGAGGCTGCAAGGGCCGGTGAGGCAGGCAAGGGCTTCGCGGTAGTGGCGGAAGAGGTGAGGAGCCTTGCTGCCAAGAGTGCCGAAGCGGCAGCAGAGACGGCGGATCTCATTGAGGATTCCATCGGTAAGGTGGGTGCAGGCTCCAAGATCGCGGATGAGACAGCGAAGGCATTCAATGTGATTTCCGATGTGGTACAGCAGAGTGAGGTTATCATCAATAACATTGCCCAGTCTTCCAACTATCAGGCAACCGCCATTGCACAGATCGAGCAGGCAATTTCACAGGTATCCCAGGTCGTCCAGACCAATTCCGCTACCAGCGAGCAGTGTGCCGCTGCAAGTGAAGAGCTGTCCAACCAGGCGACCCGTATGCGCGAACTGCTCTCCGTCTACAATCTGGGCGGCAAGAAGGGTTCTTCTTACAAAGACAGTGCCGCAGGTTCCAGTGCGAGCAATGAGCAGATCATTTCCCTGGGCGACGGATTTGATAAGTATTGATTTCCGCGGGGCTGTTGACTTCTGCGGGCAATGAGCCAAGCGGATGCGAAAGCATTCATTTGGCGAATGCCGCGAGGGTCATGTCAGCGAAGCTGGCCTTGAAAGTGAATATGCCATGATAAAGCGGCGCTCCCGTGGTAATACGGGGGCGCCGCTTATGTTGACTGTGTAGTTCCCGGTATGAGATTGAAATTACTTTTCTTCCCGGGGTCTGGGTTTGTACTGTTCTTCTCCTGATTCGATATAAAGTACAAAATCATTGATTTCCTTTTCTGTCCATCCGGCAGCCTTGTGGCGCAGAAACAGTCAAAGCTGTTCAAGGTCGGCAAGAACTAT
>CANDMD010000227.1 GCA_947385725.1 uncultured Lachnospiraceae bacterium
TGACGCAAACATCAAGCACTGATTTACTTCAGGATTAATGCAACGATGTACTAGTGTTATTTGTCCATAATCCCCTATCTTGTCCACAAAGTACAGTACAACCAGCACAAAACAACACGAAATAATGCGATTTTCGCCCTGTCCTCAAATTAGGACACAAAATACCACACTGCATTCTCCGGAAAATTCTTTGCATTCACCACAGAACTGTCCAGCGAGAGTTTTATTCCCGCGGGCAATGAGCCAAGTGCCGCACTTGCGCAATTACCAAAGTGGCTTGTTGAGTTGCCGGATCACATCTGCCATAGTAAGCTTTACTGTAAGTCTTTGATTAGCTTACCACATATTGCTTCATTTGTACAGACAGAAACCGAACTTTTGTTCTTTTTCAGCAAGCCTTTAAAATATCTTCCTGTCGCCCATCAGGCAGTCGCCTGGCCTCTATGCGCTTTACACTATATGAATTGCCTTTTCCGACATATAAGCCAAAAAGAAGCATCTCCGCTTTGACCAGAAATGCCTCCCTTTATTTGTCTTTATTTGTCTTTATTTGTGTTTTATCTGCTTGAATCCCTATTGGTTTGCTGCCTTATTTGTGCTTGATCTGCTTTAATCCCTATTTATCTGCTGCTTTATTTGTTTTATGTTTTATTCCCTTTTTTATACCTTTTATACATTGTTTTCTGAATCCGTTCTTTATTACCCCTTATTTCCCCATCATTTCCAGCAGTACTTCCCTGGCTTTTTCCAGCTGGTTATCGGGATGTTCTTCGCTGCCGTAATATGCCTCCCCGTCAAATTCCACCTCTATATCAGGCTCAATGCCGATCCCGTGTATATTATTCCCATTCGGTGTATAATATGCGCTGATTGTAACCTTTACCGCGGAACCGTCTTTGAAAGGCATGATCTGCTGTACAATGCCCTTTCCGAAAGTGGTAGTTCCCACCAGCGTGCCGACCCCGTAGTCCTTGAGAGCCCCCGCCATAATCTCGGATGCACTTGCAGAGTTCATATCCACCAGAACTACCATGGGCAGGTCAAATTCTCTCTTCCCGTCACACACAAATTCCTGGCGCTTGCCGTTCTTATCCTCCGTATAAACAATAACGCCTTCCGGCAGAAGCATTCTCGCCATCTCCACCACTGCGTTCAGGCTTCCGCCCGGATTTGCCCTCAGATCCAGGATCATTCCCTTCATGCCTGACCCCCTCGCCGTAGCCAGGGCATCCGCGAACTGATCTATCGTCACCTCGTCAAATTCAGTGACCTGGATATATGCCATCCCGTCCTCCATCATCTCCATGGAAACCGTGGGCGTCTCCACCTTCTTTCTTGCCACGGTGACGTCCAGGTAATCCGCCTCGCCCTCCCTGGCAATGGTCAATACCACATCTGTGGCCTCCGGTCCCTTGATCATGGCAACTACTTCCGTCAAAGTCAACCCATAGGTAGATTCTCCGTCCACCTCATAGATTAGGTCATTGGCACGCAGATTGGCCGACGCCGCAGGAGCTCCCTCTATGACGCCGCTGATCTTGGGCAAGGACGTTTCCGTATCCAGACTGATATAGGCGCCGATCCCATAATAGACACCCTGGGTCTGTTCCATCAACGCCGTCAGTTCCTCTGCGGAGTAATACTCTGAGTAAGGGTCTCCCAAAGCCTCCATAATACCCCTGTATATTCCGGTCTGCAGCTCCTCGTTGGTCACTTCTCCCAGGTAATAATACCTGTCAATCGTATTTTCCAGTCCCTGCAGCTTGGCAATCAATTCTGCATTAATGGCGGAACCTTCTTCCAGTTCCACCTGGGCAGACCCATTTGTCATCTGCTGTATGGTATTCTGTATTCCAAAGGCAAGGAAAGCAATGGCAAACACCAGGAGGGCGCCTGCCAGCCCGACAATGATACCGCAGAAGAACAGCCCATTGTTGAGATTCCTCAGTTCCTTGTGCCTTCTCTCCGCATCTCTTCTGTCCAGTTTTTTCTCCACCCTGGAACTGGCCTCGGGTCCTGTGGACACCTCAGGCTCCTTCGATGAAATATGGTCAAAATAGCTTGTATTTTCGTCCATGATATCTCCTTTCACATTCCTCCCTGGATGGAATCACCCTATTGGCTCAGATAATTCCATGGAGATGTGTATGCTCCGTTCAGCCTCACACTGAAATGTAGATGGTTGCCTGTGGATCTTCCGGTACTTCCCACCGCCGCGATAGTCTCGCCCCTTACCACAATGTCATCCTTCTCCACATAAAGCGCCGATGCATGCATGTAGATGGTATACAGGCCGTCCCCGTGGTCGATCATCACATAGTTCCCCATGGTTCCGCTGTATGCCGCTGCTGCCACCTTCCCGTCATAGGCTGCATAGATGGCGGTTCCTTTTGGCGCCGCAAAGTCCACGCCATTATGAAATTGCTCCACTCCCAGGGTTGGATGAATCCGCAGGCCATACTCATCCGATATCCTGGTATAGGATGCCAGAGGAAACTTAAATACACCGCCGTCGTAGGTCAGCACCGTGCCGCTGTTGGCAATGATCTGTTTCTTCTCCTCGGCAATGGCCGCCTCCAGCGCCGCGATTTCCGCATCCTGTGCTTTCAGTTCCGCTTCATATTCCTTAATTGCTTTTTCTTTATTGTTGATATCCGTCTCGTAACTGACGATATCCCTCGATTTCTGGTCGATCAATTCCTCCAGGCTCTGCTGCTCCAGCTGCACATTATATTTCGCCTGGTCCAGAATCTGCTTTTCAAGTTCCAGTTCATCCCTGCAAAGCTCCACGTACTCCCGTATGGTCACGTAATCCTGCAGCATCCGCTGGTCATAAGCCATCACCCTTTCCACATAGTCAGCCGTATTCAGGAAGTCACCGAAGCCGGTAGCCTTCAGCAACAGTTCCGTCAGCTGCGGCGTTCCCGTCTCATACACAAATTTTATGCGGGTGATCATGGATTCTTTCTGATTTTGTTCCCGCTCCAGAGCCGCCTCCAGCTCCTTTTCATTCTGACTGATCTCTTCTTCCTTGGTCTGGATCTGCTGATTCAGTTCCACAATATTCTGTTCCATCTCCATCAGGCTCTTGTCCAGCTGCGCCACGTATTGTTTCAGGTTCGCTTTCTGGGCCTCCAGATCCTTCTTGATCGCCTGCAGATTGGTAATACCGCTTTCAAGCGCTTCCTTCTCCTTTTCCGCCTGCTGGATCTGCTCTTCCTTCTCCCGGATACTGTCCGAAGTGATGGAAGACATGGTGGTTCCCGCAGCGGATGCCGTCATGTGCGGATGAAGGACAAGTCCCGTGCACAGGGCAAGACAGATACAAAAAAGTCGTTTTCTCATAGTTTTCTACATTATACACGAAGGTGCTTGCGCACAGTTGAAAGGCTCCCCAGAAATCCGATCCCTATACCTACCCCAAGCGAAACCGGTACCAGGATCCTGAATAATTCGTCCACGGGCAGGAAGTTCAGGAAACTGCTGAGTATCGAAAACCTCTCTATCACATAGGTCAGCGCATAATTATAAATGCTGTAAATGATCCCCAGCGGAATGGCCGCGCCCATCAGTCCGATCAGCATACCTTCCAATACGAAAGGCGCTCTCACAAAGAAATCCGTGGCGCCAATGTATTTCATGATATTGATCTCTGCGGAACGGACGGATATACCTATGGCAACTGTATTGCTGATCAGGAAGATGCTGACTGCCAGCAATATGATGATGATCCCCATGGAGACATAAGCAATCAACAGATTCACGCCGCTCAATGTATTCGCAGTAAGCTCCGAGTAGTTGACCCTGCGCACTTCCGGTATGGATTCCAGCCATGTCACCAATGCGCTCTGCATGGACACGTCACTGAGAAAGACCTCATAGCTGTTCTCTCCCGCCAGGGGATTTTCCGGGAACCCGACGGCGTAGACCTCGCCATACCTCTCAGCCGCAAAGTCCTTCCACGCCTCGTCATCGGAGATAAATACCACATCCGACACCTCCGCCCGGTTCAGGATCATCTGCCCGATCTCTTCGATCCGCTGGTCGGAAGGAACCACATGGTCAGGGCTGCAGTTGGTTCCGTATTCAAAGGAATCTCCCTCATAGTGGAAGAATACCGTCACGGACACGCCCTCCTCCGCGGTCTTGACAATGCTTTCGAAGTTCGCCACAATGGCATAAAAAATGCCGAACAGGAACAGGCAGGCAGAAATGGTCGCTATGGAAGCAAGAGAATACCATTTATTGCGGAAGATATTGGCAAACCCCTGTCTGATCGTGTAGAATAAGGTGCTAATCTTCATCGATATATGCCCCTCCTTCCTCATCGCTGACAATGATGCCCTTCTTCATGGTAATCACACGTTTCCGCATGGCATTGACAATTTCCCTGTTGTGGGTAACCACCACTATCGTAGTGCCGCTTTCATTGATCTCCTCCAACAGCTTCATAATCTCCCATGAATTCTTGGGATCCAGGTTACCTGTGGGCTCGTCCGCCAGCAGGATGGAAGGATTATTGATCAGCGCCCTGGCCAGCGCCACACGCTGCTGCTCGCCGCCGGATAACTGGGTGGTCTTCGCCTTATATTTTCCCGCAAGCCCCACAGTGGCAAGGATCGCAGGTACATTCCTCCTGATCTCACTGCCGGGTGTCTCCACGATACGCTGCGCGAATGCTACATTTTCATACACGTTCCTGTCGTTTAACAGACGGAAATCCTGGAACACCACCCCCAGATTCCTGCGAAACTTCGGGATCTGCCTATGGCGAAGCCTGCCCAGGTCATGCCCCAGCACATACACATTACCGCTGGTAGCCGTCAGCTCCCGCAGCAGCAATTTGATCAGCGTGGATTTTCCGGAGCCGCTGTCCCCCACAATAAATACAAATTCTCCTCTTCCGATATTTAATGATATCCCGTTTAAGGCGGGGGAACCTGTAGAGTAGGATTTACTCACATTGTTCAGATAGATCACGCCGTTCTCCTCGATCATCTGCTCCCGCCGTCTTTTCTGCATTACTTTATTAGCCATGTATTTCCTTTCCGTTTTCCAATTCGCTTAAAAATCCGCATTTTCCATATACTTCATGTACTTAACCACCATCAGGGCGATCTTGAAGGTAATTGCATCCTCAAATACACGCAGATCCAGCCCGGTGCTTTTCTGGAGCTTATCCAGACGGTATACCAGCGTGTTCCTGTGAATGAACAATTGTCTGGAGGTCTCCGAAACATTCAGGCTGTTCTCAAAAAATTTATGTATGGTCGTCAACGTCTCCTCATCAAATTCGTCAGGGCTCTTTCCTCCAAAAATTTCCCTGATAAACATCTTGCACAGTGGTATGGGCAGCTGATAGATGAGACGCCCGATCCCCAGCTCGCTGTATGCAATGATCTTCCGTTCATCAAAAAAGATCTTACCCACATCCAGTGCCATCTTAGCCTCTTTATAGGAACGGCTGACCTCCTTGATCTCCTGGATCACCGTGCCATATGCAATGCGGAGATCCCGGATGCCCTCCTTCTCCAGGAACTGAGATCGGAAGAGCACACGTCTGAACTCCATCTCCAGGAACTGCCCCAGTGACTTTGCCGCCTTGTCAATCTCCCGGGCAGCGTCATGATCCAAAAGCTCCTTGACTACGATCACGTCGTCCTCATCCACAGCCGTGACAAAGTCTTTGCTGCTGCCAAGGTGCGCCCTCGCCAGTTCCAGGACATTATTGTCCTTACCGTTTCCGGACTCTATGACCAGCACCGCCCTGGGGACATCTGTCTGTATATGCAGCTTTTTGGAACGGCTGTAAATATCTACCAGCAGCAGATTGTCCAACAACAGGTTCTTGACAAAATTATCCTTGTCGAAGCGCTCCTTGTACGCAACCAAAAGATTCTGCAGCTGGAAGGCCGTCATCTTGCCTATCATATAGACATCTTCCCCGATTCCCCCGGCTACCAACACATATTCCAACTGCTGCTCATCAAATATCTTAA
>CANDMD010000228.1 GCA_947385725.1 uncultured Lachnospiraceae bacterium
CACAAAAAATCTGACTTGCATCAATTGCCCCATGGGGTGCTCCCTCACTGTTGAAATGGAGGGAGACCAGGTGATCCGCGTTAGTGGAAATTCCTGTAAACGGGGAGAAATATATGCCCGCAAAGAGGTTACGGATCCGACCAGAATTGTGACTTCCACAGTGAAGGTCCTGCATGGCAATGCGGCCGTGATACCGGTAAAGACAAAGGAGGACATTCCCAAAGGAAAGATCTTTGACTGTGTAAAAGCACTGAAAAAGATACAGGTGGAGGCGCCTGTTCATATCGGGGACGTGATCGCCGCCGATATTGCGGGTACAGGAGTGGATGTGATTGCCACAAAGAATGTGGAGCGGGGTGGGGACATATAAGAGGGATCTGTGAATCGGGTCAGAGACCCCGCCGCAGAAAATCAGAAATCGGCATGGCGGGAAGGCGTGAACTATTATGGGAATGGAAATAAAGATTTTAGACTGGATACAGGATCTGCACGGGCCTGTGGGGGATGCATTCTGGCCGCTGGTCACAAGACTGGGGGATGGGGGGATGGTCTGGATCCTGCTGGCGGCCGTCCTGCTGATCATTCCCGGGACAAGGAAGAGCGGGGCGGTGCTGGCCGCGGCGTTGTGCGTGGATCTGGTTTTATGCAACAGGATATTAAAGCCTGCGATCGCCCGGGTGCGCCCCTTTGATGTCAATACCGCCGTCAGGCTTCTGATACCGAAACCGGGCGACTTTTCCTTTCCGTCCGGACATACGGCGGCCTCGTTTACCGCGGCTGCGGCGCTCTGGTTCGCGGGAGAGAAGAAGCTGTGGAAACCGGCTCTGGTGCTGGCGTCATTCATTGCTTTTTCCAGGCTGTATCTTTATGTGCACTATCCCACGGATATCCTGGGAGGCATGGCGACGGGGGTCATTGCCGGGTTTATGGGCGTCGTCATTGTGAAGCTTTGCAGAAGGATTTTCGCCGGTTGACTGTGTGACGGCTCACGCAGCCCCATAGGCTTGACTGTGTGACGGCTCAGACAGGGCAATGAACTGTTATCTGACTGTTACTGGCAACACGGGTTTTTTTGCCCAAAGTATTGACATAAATTTACGCGGGGGGGATAATTGTGAAAGGGTTCTGCGCCGTATCAGGCAGTCTGCAGGGACAGAAGACTGTCCGCAGAGAGACGGAAAACAGTCTGCGGGAACAGGAGGCGTGTGTTGCGGAGGAGAATTCCTGATATGTCTGAAAAGTACCGAGGAGGTATCTGTAAATGAAAAAAATGCCGTGGCATATATTCGGCTTTCGGATTATACTGGCTTTTTTGGGTACGATTGGTTTTGGGCTCTGCGTCAATGTGCCGCAGTCTTCCCTGGCGTTTACAAACAGTATTGCCGCGGTCTTTCTTTTTGCGTCCTGGCTCTATGTCCTGGGCAAAGTTACCGCGGGCCGGGGCTGGGAAGACGCAAAGGCGTTCCTGAATCCCTGTTTTGGGTTCCTGCTGTGCTTTTCGGGCAGCATGGCGGCGGGAGTGCAGCTGGATCAGGGAGGTGCTGTGGATCTTGGCAGCTGGGGCGCATACATTTCTGTACTGTGCGTTTCCGCTGCAGCCGCGCCTATTCTGGCGGCAGCAATGCTCAAATTGAGGGCTTACGGCAGCAACAGCCGTCCTGTGTCCCCGGCCGGGGCGCAGACGAAAAAGTTTCTTGGGACATGGGGTATTTTATTCCTTTCCTATATACCGACTCTGCTGGCTGCTTTTCCCGGCTTCTTCACGTATGATGCCGAGGCGGAAACCTACATGGTTTTCACGGAAAAATACTCCACTTATCAGCCGCTTCTCCATGTCGTGCTGCTGGGATGGACATTGCGTCTTGTCTATCACTTTACCAGGTCTTACAATGCCGGGATCCTGCTGTACCTCCTTGTGCAGATGGGAGTCCTTGCCGCCTGTTTTGCCTATGAGATCTGTTTCCTGAGAAGGATCGGGGTGAAACGCTGGGTGTGTAATCTGGGCACGGTGTTCCTGGCGCTGTTTCCCACGGTCAGCATGTTCGTATGCTGTACCACGAAGGATACCCTGTTTTCCGGCGGCGTGGTGCTGTTCACCACTCTGCTTCTGGAGATGGCAAGGGATGCAGAGTCCTTTTGGGGCTCCCGTCTGCGTAAGCTGTTGTTTGGGGCAGCCATGCTTATCATCCTGTTTTTCCGCAACAACGGCGTATACGCACTGGTCCTGTTCCTGGTCTTTTTCGCCGCCGTGTATCGGAAATACTGGAAGAAATGGCTTCCCGTGCTGACGGCCGCGTTTCTGATCTTCATCGTGACAACACAGGGTCTGGTCACGGCGTTTCATGCCAGGAAAGGACCCATGGCGGAAATGTTTTCTGTTCCCATACAGCAGCTGGCAAGGGTGTACAGGGAGGCCGGCAGCCGGCTTTCGGAGGAAGATTCGGAAATTCTGTACAGCCTGATCCCGCAGGTGATCCTGGAGCAGTATAATCCCAAGCTGGCGGATATGGTCAAACTGAATTTTATGGAAGATCATTTTAAGGGTTCGCCCGGAAAATATATCTCCCTGTGGTTTCGGCTGGGCTGGGAGCATTTTGATATTTATGTGAATTCATTCCTGGCGAACACATATGGCTACTGGTATCCGGATACAGTGATAGACGGCTACCGGGGCATATGGGTCTCTGACAGACAATATGAGGACAGTTCCTATTTTGCGTTTACCATGGAGAATCCCGGTGAGCGGAGATCGCTTCTCCCGGCCCTGGAGCGCTTTTATGAGAAGATTTCGCTGGAACTGTACCAGCAGAGGGTTCCGGTGGTTTCCATGCTGTTTTCACCCGGTTTCTGGCATTGGGTTTATGCTTTTACCGGAGTATATCTGCTGGCTTTTCGATACAGGAGACAGGCTTTTTCCCTGGCACCCATAGGTTTTTTGTACCTGACTGTACTGCTGGGTCCCATAGCTTTGGTTCGGTATGTGTTGTATCTGTTCTTTGCAGTTCCCCTGATTCTGGGACTTTTGACCGAGCCGGATGTAATGGCCGGCCGGAGACAGGAATGCGATAAAGGTTAAGCGTTTTATGGGATGACACAGGGGAACATGCCAAATGACAGACCGGGGGAAAGCAGGGTATTTGGTTTACAGAAGGGGTGCAATCTATGTCTATCAAGAATATATGGGAAGAAATTCAATTCTTTTTCAGGCAGAAATTATTTATGGCGGCGACGCTTCTGACCCTGGCGGGCAGTTATGGTTTTGCGGTCACCCATGAGAGCATCGGCCCGGACGATACAATGGTAAAACTGTATCTGGGCGAGGGGATGGAGGCCTACATGGGGCGCTGGACTTTATATCTGGTAAATAAGCTGTTTCGTATTGACAGGTTTATGCCATTTGTCACGGAGCTGGCGGGAGCGGTTCTTCTTTTTGCCGGAGTGGTCTTATTCTGTGTTCTGCTCAGACGGATCTTCGGGGATAAGGTCGGTATTTTGGGATACACAGTTTTTGCGTGTGTCTTTCTCTCTTTTCCGTTCATCAGTGAGGTGTGGATCTATTATTTTCATAACGGCGTGGATCTGGGATATATTCTGCTCGCCCTGTCACTTCTTCTGTTCATGGACGGCTTTGAAAATACCGGCAAAAGGCGTCTGGGATATTTCCTGGGAAGCACGCTGCTTTTGTGCGCGGCTGTGGGCTGTTATGAGTCCTTTCTGATCCTGTATGTGACAGGCGCCCTGGTCATTCTCTTTTTCAGGGGGTTGACGGGCAGAGAGCAGATGAACCTGCGTGTGGTGTGGAAATTGCTTGTGTGCGTCTGTATTTCCATAGGCTGTATCCTTCTGCGCACGGTGATGCAGCGTCTGGTCATAACGGTTTTCTCGTTGCAGGATCTGGGGGAGATAACAGCTGCCAGGGAAATGGCGAACACGCTGGGAATGTTTGCGGGACAGGACTGGGCTTACAACCTGTTTATGCTGGTCAAAAGGTATTGGCTGGTATTTTTCGTCAACGCGGCGGTCTATTTTCCCATTGCGGAATATGCGGCGTCAGTGGCATTTTTTGGGATTGCTTCCATCCTTCTTACGGTAAAGAAGAAAAACGGCTGGTATCTGCTGCTGTCTGCGGGTATGGCGGCGGCGCCTGTGACCCTTTCCTTCGTGGTGGAAATGGCGCCTTCGTACCACAGCTGTCTGTTTATGCCTTTCTTTGTTGCGTCAGCCATGCTGTTACCGTATCTGCTCCTGAAAAAGGTCTGGAAGAAATACGGTGCGGCTGTGTTTGCCTTTTTCATGGTGTGTCTTGTCTGGAACCAGATGTATGAGACTAATTCTATTTTTTATACGGACTATTTGAAATACCATCATGACAAGGAGATATTGACGGAGATAGCCCGGGAAGTGATAAGGGAATATGGTGCGGATGCGAAAGTGATTTTTACGGGAAGCTATAAAACGCCGTATACCCTGGTCCGGGATTACTATATGGATTATTCCTCAAGTGAATTACAGACAATCGCCGCCCTTACGGATTGGCTGGATCCCCATTTAAAAGAAAAGTATTATACGCCTTACGGCTATTCCTTTGTGGGGGATTTGAAGGATTCTGTCATTGAATGGGGACTGTACGCTTACGGCAAACCCGGACTGGAGTTGCAGAATTTTCTTGAAATGCATGGTTACAGCTTACAGGTGGAAACAGACCTGGAACTGCATGAGAAGGCGGAAGCTTTTGCCGAGGCTGAGGGAATGCCGGGCTGGCCGGAGAAGGGCTCTATTGCTGTAATGGATGAGTATGTGATTGTCCATTTCTGAGTGATAAGGAATGAGGGGGAAGCATAAGATGCAAAAGATACTGGTGGTGGATGACGCGGAGACCAACCGCGAGCTGCTGCGGAATATGCTGGAGAATGATTATCTGGTGGATACGGCCGAGGATGGGGAACAGGCGCTGCAAAAGCTGCAGGAGGAGCACGACGGGATGGCGGCCCTTCTGCTGGATCTGCATATGCCGAAAGCGGACGGCATTGCGGTCATTGTGGAGATGAAAGAGAAGGACTGGATCAATGAGATTCCCGTGCTGATCATCAGCAGCGAGCATGCCATTGAAACCGAGAACAGGTGTCTTGAAATGGGTGTGTCAGACTTTGTCCACAAGCCCTTTGAACCCTCCATCGTCAGAAACAGGGTAAAAAATGCCATAGAGCTGTTCAATTACAAAAGGCAGCTGGAGCAGAAGGTGGAGGAGCAGGCGGAAACGCTGAAAAGGCAGTCCCAGATCATCCAGATGCAGGCGGAGAGACTGAGTAAGGCAAAGTCCTTTAACAGGCTGATGATGGAGTATCGCTCCGTGATCATGGAGGTGGAGACGAAGCTTAAGGTCCTGAACGCCGTGTTCTCCGAGGAATATAAGAGAAATCCTTTCGAGTCCATCAAAAGCAGGCTGAAAACGCCGGAGAGCATCTATAAAAAGCTGGAGAGAAAAGGGTATTCCCTGACGCTGGAGAACATTCAGGACTATGTGGCGGATGTGGCGGGAGTGAGGGTGATCTGTTCTTTCCCTGACGATATTTACAGGCTGGCGGAGCTTCTGACCAGGCAGGATGACATCATTTTGCTGAAAAAAAAGGATTACATTGAGACGCCAAAGTCCAACGGTTACAGGAGCCTCCATCTGATCCTGAGCGTACCCATCTTCCTTGCGGATGAAAAGAAATATGTGAAGGTGGAGGTTCAGTTCCGCACCATTGCCATGGATTTCTGGGCAAGCCTGGAGCACAAGCTGAAATATAAGAAGGACATCAATGACACGGACGAGATCGAGCGGCAGCTGAAAGCCTGTGCGGATTCCATCGAGGCGCTGGATTACCAGATGCAGGAGATCAGGGATCGGATCGACTGTCCAGGGAAATAAAGCGCCTGAGGTGGAGGCGAATGCCGCTAGTACATCATTGCATTAATTCCTGAGTAATCAGCACTCGCTGTTCGCGCCAT
>CANDMD010000229.1 GCA_947385725.1 uncultured Lachnospiraceae bacterium
AATAATTACATTATACCAAATATAGGCGGTGATATCTACTTTTTCAGCGGCCTCGTTTCCGGGTGGGGAAGATTGCGGTCAGTGTGGGGTTTTCCCAGGACGGGGTAACATTTGAGCAGCGGATGGGGCAGTACCTGCAGACATTATGAGAGAAACAGGAAACCATATTTTTGTGGATATTCCGGAAATCTGCCTGGACGCGCAGGCGGCTTTATGGTAAGCTTGAATCCAGGACACAGGGGCGGGTAAATCCTGTGGCACGGACTTTCGGTAAGGCTCCTGACGGGTTTCCTGAAATCCAATCGAGCAGGAGTTTATCATATGGAAGCAAAAAAACAGGCAGAATATGATGCTGATCTATATCTGCGCCTGTCCCATGAGGACGGGGACAAGGCGGAAAGCGACAGCATTGCCAATCAGCGGGAACTGCTGATGGACTATCTTTCCTCCCACCCGGAGATACGGCTCCATGAGGTGAGGACGGATGACGGGTATTCCGGGGTCAACTATGACCGTCCGGGATTCATACAGATGATGGAGGCAGTGAAAGCGGGGGAGATCAACTGTATCATTGTGAAAGACTTCTCCCGTCTGGGAAGGAATTTTATTGAAACAGGAAAATATATTGAAAAGATATTCCCGTTCATGGGGGTGCGGTTCATTTCGGTGAACGATGATTATGACAGTGCAAGGCCCAGGACTTCTTCCGACAACCTGATTGTGCCGGTGAAAAACCTGATGAACGATGCGTACTGCCGGGATATTTCCATCAAGATCCGCAGCCATCTGGATATCAAGCGGAAGAAAGGCCAGTGCATCGCGCCCTTTGCGGTATACGGTTATCAGAAGGACGAAGAAAACAAGAACCATCTGGTGATAGACGAGGAACCGGCTGCCGTTGTGAGGGAGATATTCAAAAAGAAACTGGAGGGATATTCCGCACAGGCCATTGCAGACTGGCTCAACGGGGAGGATATCCTTTCCCCCATGGAATATAAACAGGCCCAGGGCAGCCGGTATGCCAGTGCCTTTAAAAAGAATGACCAGGCAAGCTGGACGGCAGTGGCAGTGTTTCGCATCCTGAAAAATCCCGTCTATATGGGCACACTGGTGCAGGGGAAGCGCAGCACGCCCAATTATAAAGTAAAGAAACTGTTTGACGTGCCGGAGGAAAAGTGGGTGAGGGTCCCGGACAGCCATGAGCCGATTGTCAGCCGCGAGACCTTTGAAAGCGTGGCGGCGCTGCTTATGTCGGATACCCGCACAGCCCCAAGCCGGGATACAGTGTTTCCGCTTTCCGGCCTGGTTTATTGCGGGGACTGTGGGAGCAGTATGATCCGTAAGAACAACTCCCGTGCGGATAAACCCTATATTTACTATGTCTGTTCCGGCCATAAGAACCGGGAAGGGTGCAGGAGCAGCCACAGTATCCGTGACAAGGCTCTGGAGCAGGCAGTCCTTGGGGCCCTGCAGGAGCATATCGCATCTGTTCTGGATATTGAGGACACCATGGGGCAGATTGCCCGGCTGCCTTATACTGCGCGGGCAGTGAAAAAGGCGGACGGAAGGGTACAGGCAAAACAGCAGGAAGTGGAAAAATACCGGCGGTATAAGATGAAGCTCCATGAGGACTATGCAGACGGCATCCTGTCCCATGAGGACTATATCGCCTTTGGAAAACGATACGATGCCAAGATCAGCGAAGCAGAAAAGACGGTGCAGGCCCTGGAAACGGAGATAGAGAACCTTGTAAACGGGAATACCGGAGAACAGGAATGGATTGAGCATTTTAAGGAATACCGGAATATCCGGGAGCTGACACGGAAGCTGGCAGTGGCACTCATTGAGCGGATCGAAGTCTATGAGGGGAAACGGATACATATCCTCTTCCGGTTCCAGATGGAGTATGACAGTGCCAGGATATTGGCAGGAAATACAGCAGTTCAGGAAGAAGCAGCGTTCCGGGGCATAACAGCACTCCGAAGGGAGGTGCTGTAGGATGGCAAGAACAAGCAGGAAACAGCACAAAAGGTTTTCGGGCGGGATGGGAAAACCCCGGAAAGGAACCGGCCTGCAGACCGCCATGGAAAAGGTCTGCCAGACGGCGCTCTATGTCCGGCTGTCAGTCCTTGACAGCGGAAAAAAGGACAGCGATACCGTGGAGACCCAGGAAGCGCTGCTGCGCCAGTTCCTTGAAGGAAAGCCCTGTTTCTCTATTTTTGACGTCTATGTAGACAACGGGGAAACAGGCGTAGACTTTAAAAGGGATGGATTTGAGCGGCTGATGGAGGATGTCCGGGCAGGACGGATAGACTGCATCGTTGTCAAGGACCTGTCCCGGTTTGGGAGGAATTATATTGAGGCGGGCGAATATCTGGAAAAGGTATTTCCCTTTCTGGGCGTCCGTTTCATAGCGGTAAATGACGGCTATGACAGTGCAGACCCGGCATCGGCGGACGGGCTTTCCCTCCACCTGAAAAACCTTGTAAATGACGTATATGCCCGTGACATCTCCGCAAAGATCAGTCCGGCCCTGCGCGGAAAGCAGATGCGGGGCGAGTTTATCGGCACATGGGCGGCTTACGGGTACATAAAGTCCAGGGAGGATAAGCACAAAATTGTAGTTGACCCAAATACTGCGCCGGTAGTGCGTGACATGTTCGCCTGGAGGCTGGAGGGAACCAGCTACCAGAAAATCGCGCGGAGGCTGACAGAACAGGGCATCCCGTCCCCCGGTCAGTACTGGTATATGCAGGGGATTGTGAAGGACAGGAGGTTTGCAGACAGCCCATGGCGGACAGAGACGGTGAAACAGATCCTTGCCAACGAGGTCTATCTGGGCCATATGGTGCAGGGCAGGAAACGGGAATCCCTGTTCCAGGGGCAGAAGCAGAAATTCCTTCCACGGGAAGAGTGGTTCATTGTCAGGAACACCCACGAGGCTGTCATAGACCAGAAAACCTTTGATGAAGTGCAGAAGCTGAACAGCCTGAAAAAGCAGGAATACTGGCAGAAGCAGGAGCGGTTTTCCGGTGTGGAGAATACGGAGAATATTTTAAAAGGGCTTGTATACTGTGGGGACTGCGGTAAAAAGCTGGTGCGGTATAAAAATATCCGTGAGAACAAACAGAAAAAACCGCAGCTCCATATCTGGTACAACTATATTTGTCCCAATCATGCTGCTGACCAGACCTTATGCGGGTTTGGAAGCATACAGGAACTGGAATTGCTGGATGTGGTATCCGAGGCCATCAAAGTACAGGTAAGCCTTGCGGAAGATATGGAAAAGCAGGCAGCCGCTTTCCGCTTTGAAAGCCCTGTCCGGCAGGAACGGGAACGTCTGGAGATTAAGCTCAGTGAGACAGAGGCGGAGCTTAGGAGGACGAAAAAGCACAGAGAGAGTCTGTATGATGATTATGCAGATAATCTGATGGGCGAGAGGGATTATATCTATGCCCAGAACCGGTACAAAGAGAAAGAAGCGGCTCTGCAGGAGAGGCTGTCAGAACTGAAACGCTCTTATCGATCCATCCATGAGGAAGAACCGTCAGCAAATCCATGGCTGAAAAACATGCTCCGGTTTCGGGGAAAGGCAGAGCTGACACGGGAAATGGCAACAGCTTTGATTGAAAAGATCACCATTTACAACAGCACCGCATTAAAGATTGAGTTTCGCTTTTCCGATGCTTTCCGGCAGTTAGAAGAAACCCTGTCCGGAAAACGGGAGGGGACATCATGAGTGGGGGCAGCATCCTTGTCCAGTATTTGCGTATTTCCGTGGAAGATTTGGATAACAACGGGGTGGATATGGACGAGAGCAACAGCATTGCAAACCAGAGGGAATTGCTAAGGGGATATGTGGAGGACAATCCGGAACTGGGCGGATACCAGGTCATGGAGCTGTGTGACGATGGTTATTCCGGCACCAATATGGAACGTCCGGGGATGGAGAAGCTGCTGGATATGGCGAAGAAGGGACTGGCAGGCTGTATCATTGTCAAGGATTTTTCCAGGTTCGGCAGGGATTACCTGACGGTAAGTGACTATGTTGACCAGATTTTCCCCTTTATGGGAATCCGCTTTATCTCCATCAATGACAATTATGACAGCGCAAAATGCAACGGGGCTACCAGCGGGGTTGAGATTGTTTTCCGCAATGTGATCTATGGTTATTACAGCCAGGATTTATCTGTAAAGGTCAGGAACGGAAAACGGACGAAGGCCCAGAGTGGAAAGTTTATGAGTCCCTTTGCCCCCATCGGCTATCAGAAGGCACCGGAAAACAGGAACCAGCTGGTGGTGGAGCCGGAGGGCGCCGCCATTGTGCGGAGGATTTTCCGGATGGCAGGGGAGGGCATGAGCGTCATGCAGATCCTGCGGGTGCTGAACTGGGAAAGGATACCCACACCAAGCCAGCTGAAAAACAGGCACGGGGAGTTTCATAAATGGTGGGTTGGCGTTGGGGACAATAAAGTGTGGGACGGAAGCATTGTGGTGAACATCCTGCGTGACGAAAGGTATCTGGGGAAGAATGTCTACGGAAAGCATTACCGTCCGGTGGTTGGGGATTACCGGACAAAGAAAAGCAGCCGGGAGACTTTTAAGAGCAGGCAGGCAGATCTTTCCCACAGGCAGGAAGAAGCACAGGAGGATCAGGAACGGCTGGAGGAAGAACTGGCGAAACTGGAGCATCTTGTATCGTCCGGCCAGATGGAAGAGCAGACATTGGAGAACTATCTGGGCATGGAGGAACTGACACGGGAGATGGTGGAGGCTTTTATAGATTGCATTTATGTGTATGATGATAAGTCCATACATATCCAGTGGAGGTTTGAAAATGGAATAGAAGAGTAATGTGCAAGGGTGTCCCTGGTAAGGCGGGGATGCCCTTGTTTTTGGGAGATACAAAATATTGAAAAATAAATTGACAAAATATACAAGATATGGTATTTTGAGAAATACAGGAGGGATTATTTTAAAGTGACAAAAGAATGTAACACAAGAGAAGAAACATTGGAGGACTGGAAGTAACAAGTCAAGCGCATCTTTTAGATGTGAACGGTGAATTGTATACAAATGTTGCCATACTTCTTAGATTGAAAAGAATTCAGCAACACCAGTGATGATACGAAAGAGATAAATTTATTTGAGAAACACAAGCAAAGGAATCAAATCATCGCAATAGTTTTCAGTTTAAGGAGGAGAGATAATGCAACGAGATATGGATTTAGTAAGGAAAATTTTGTTTTATATTGAAGAAAATTATGTGGCTGGTGGACCAGAAATACCTGTTTGTATTGATGGATATTCGGATAATGTGATTTATGAACATTGTATTTTAATGAAAAATGATGGCCTGATAGGAAAAATACTTGATACATCAGCATTGGAAAGTAAGTCTTGTAACGTGGGTAACTTGACTTCAGAAGGCTTTGACTTGCTTGACAAAATACGGGCAGATACAGTTTGGAATAAAACAAAATCAGTAATAAGCGAAAAAGGGCTTCCGCTGGTTATAGGAACAATAAAAACAATATCTACTGCAATTATTACAGCGACAGCTGAAGGTGTAACAAATTCTATATTAAAAAACAATGGTTATGTATAAGCTAACGTGGAAATGCTTGTAATAAGTTCATGTAGTTTCAGGATAGGATAGAAAAGTATGGAAAGAGGGTATCCCTAGTAAGGTGGGGATGCCCTTGATTGCTTTTCAGAAAAAATAAATTTTTTTAAGTCCTGCTCTTGACACAAGGTGACGACGGATATTCTGGTACGAATTTCCAAAGACCGAGCTTCCAGAACATGATTAAGGACATTGAAAACGGGCTGATAAACTGCGTGATTACGAAAGATTTATCACGTTTAGGGAGGAATTACCTTGACTGCGGCTTATATCTGGAAGTCTTTTTTCCAGAGCATAATGTGAGGTATATAGCGGTCAATGACGGCGTGGACACCTTGAATA
>CANDMD010000230.1 GCA_947385725.1 uncultured Lachnospiraceae bacterium
CTATCCAGACCACATCATTGCCAACGGACAAACTTTGCATTACATTTCTCGTCGGATATTTCTTCTCAGAATACATAACAGTATATCCAACTGTACCTAATCTGACTTTTGCAATAAGAAATACTCTCCCATGGCATACATGATGACCCTTCCGTCCTCCAGCAAATACAGCTGAGGCAGATTCCTGTCTCCATTAGTGTAGTAGCCCGGATATACATTTACTTCGATATATTCTTCCTGTACCATATTCTCCGGCAGCATCTCATCCCTCAGTCCATAGATCTCATCCCTTTGCTTTACTGTCACCTGATAGTCCGGGTCAGGGATGTTTACTTCCTCTATCAGGAAATCATCCATCGCACGCTCTGTAATGACCGAATTTGGAAGCCGGAAATTGTCGTAAGTGACGAATTTTCCCTCTTCTATCATAATCTCCTGACCGATCATCATATCTGCCTCTTCCTGGGGCAACCGTATATCACCATTTGAATCCCTGGCAGGGAAATATTTAGTCGGCAGGAATTCTTTTATTGTATATTTCCCGTACAATTCATATATGGCAGCTTCCTTGTCTTCTTCCGTCAGAAAACCTGCTGCATTGCCTCCATCCGATTCCGCATCCAATTTCTCAAGGAAAAAAAGCATTCCGGATAACGAATCTACCATAATAATTCCCTGACTCATAACAAAATACTGCTGCATACCAAAGGGTGTTGTAACCTGAATGCTGATACAACCTTTAATAGCATCATGATACTTTTTCAATATACTTTCGCAATCAGTATATACGAAATAGTCTTCATACCATGCCACATCGGATGCAAACACATCCCATTGATATTGAGGGTTTTCGATATAAATTGTTTCTATACTGTAATTACCGGAAAACGCGGATCTTCCCTCCCTTGTTCCCAGCCTTCGCACCGAAGTATACGTTTCCAGCATGTCCTCCTGAATCTCTATAACGCGTCCTATCATCATATCTGCTTCCTGGATAGGCATCGTATCAAATCTCATTGCCCAATAAGAAGAAGTTAACCTAAATTCCGTGATTCTATAGTATCCATAAAAGTCTTCCATCCCTGGTTCTTTACCTGCTATTGCTTTATTCATTACTGTTTCCTCCCGGGCATTTTTCCTATCAGAAACTCTCAAATTACTTAATTCCGTCTTTTCAAAACCATATATTCTATCATTTTTCCCATAGTAAAATAACACTGCTAAAAAAATAAGAACCAAACCTATTTGTCCAATACGTTTCCCCATTCTTTGTACCCTCTACACCAGCATCCCCATACACCGGTACTCCAGGAACTCCATCTGGAGCTGTGTGAGAATGTACCGGATCCGGGACTCATACAGGTAATCATCCTGCTGTCCCCTCCGGATCCGTAGAAGCAGGATATTTCTCCTGTCCTGGGAAAAGACCTGCTCCCCCGTGAAGCTGTCCATATCCCCCAGCAGAACCTCCCCTTCTACCCTGTCCGTGATCCCATAGCCCAGGATGTCAATCCTGTGACCCTCTGACATTTCTTCTATCTTCCGGTATAGCTCCATGGGGGTCTGTATGAACTTTCCGGTCTGCTGTAGATATCTTGCCGCCAGATTGTCTTTCCTACGGTTGGACAGGACCGGATATCGATACCCGTAGTCTGATTCCTGTCTGTTCTGATGCAGCCGGTAAATTATGACGTCTCCCAGCGTATCTTCCCTTGTCCTGAGCAGGATTCTGTTTTCTTCATACCGGATAGACAGTATATCTTCTTCTGTTTCCGCCAGGTAACCGTCTTCGATACCATCCGCCTCGGGCAGATAGAGGATATGCTCATACATTGTCTCGTCAATACATGGGATTCTGTATTCTACCGGATGAAAGTCCCGCCCCTCTATATTCCAGAGCGGGATCATTCCCCATCTGATATATCTGTCCCACTCCCCAAAGGAAATCTCCAGATCCGTTTCCGTCTGTACAGCTTCCACGGGAACCAGGTTAAAAAACCGTTCCACATGCCCTGTGTTTACCGTCTGCCACGGTATATGATTGCCGGAGAAAAGTGTGTACAGCTTTTGCAGCTTCTCCTGATATACAGCGGCTCTCTCGATCCTAAAGCAGATACTTTCCCCGGTTTTCCGGACTGTTCCCACGATGGTATCCTGTCCTGAAAACCTTTTGCATTCCCCATCGTCGGCTGCCAGATAAATAGTTTTACATTCCCGCTTTTCCGCTGCTTCCACATCCTCCCCACACAGAGGAAACCAGAAGCTGTTTATGGGATCATACGCCGCCTTTTCCACAATGGTCATATAGACAGGAAAGCGTTTCCAGGACGGTTCCAGTTCATCCAGTACGCGCTGTTCCAAAGCCCTGTACTTCTCTTCAGTCCACTGGAAGATCTTTCCCAGGTTTTCCAGGAGCAGCTTCTTCGCAAATCTCCTTTCGTCCAGGTCCTCTATTTCCCTCAGGCGCTCCTGTATGTAATTTTCATAGTCAAATTGCTTTTCTTCCATCCCTTGTATACCCTTCGTATATGGCTTTCCTGATATCTTTTCAGGAGCCGTCACTCCAAAATGAATTCCCTTCTGCCTTACCGCCTTGCCGTCCCTGGCAGCACAGGCAATGCTTTACTCTTCGTCCTGCGCCATCTTACTGTCGATAATGCTGATCCTGTCCAGGATCTCATCTGCCAGGTTGCTTTTCCCACATTCCACATAGATTGCCCTGGCGCGCTGGTACTGTGTCTTCGCCTGTGCATAATCCCCCGCGTCTTCCAACAGCCGCGCCTGTTCCTCCAGTACCTTTGCCTCGTTTAGCTGCTCCTCCACTTCCGCCTGCTTTTTGTGCAATGCATCCAGCTTCTGGTTCAGGGCATCGATCTGGGCCGTATCCTCCAGTGTGGTATACTTTTCCAAGGCAATCAGGTAGAACACCTCCGCCCCGGCATAATCGCCATCGCCACAGGCTTCATTTCCCTGCACTACCATCTCCGCCGCTGCCACCTGGTCCGCCGCCTGTGCCGCACTCTGCTGTCTCTGTTCCTCCGTTTCCGCACTCCATTGCCCATACAGCTTGTCCAGGGCATCCAATGCCTGCTGCCTGCCTTCCGTAAAGTAAATAGCCGCGGCCTCTTCCCTGGCTGACATATATTTTTCCTCGGCCAGTTCATAGCTGCCCTGTTCCAACAGGCTGTCGCCCAATGAAATATAATCAAAGACCCTCTCATATCCGGCAATCTGCATCAGCCTGCCGTCCATATGGTCAGTTCCCGCATTGTCCGCATACCTGGCCCTGCCCTGCGCTGTCAGATACGCCTCTTTTGCCTCTGAATAATTGCCCTCTGAATAACAGTCGTCCGCTTTCATGACCGCCTCCAGAAAGACGAGGTAGGAATTGTATCTGTTTTCCAGCTCCCGATCACGGAGCTTCTGCGCCAGCTCCAGGGCTTTGCCGCACTCCTCTTTCGCCCTGGCAAAGTTATTATCATTTATATAAGTCTCCACATTCAGGAAATACTGTTCCATTTCCGCCCGCTTCCGCGCCCTGTCCCTCTTCCACAGGAAAACAGCCGCCCCCGCGATCAATGCCACAAGCAGTACCACAAGGATAACAATGATGATCCGTTTCCGCCGCTTTCTGCGGCCTGGATCCACAAATACCTTGTCCACATAGATGGCAGCAAAGGTATAATTGTCCAGATCCGTAGGCTGTCTGGAAAGGAGAAAGTCCTCCACCTTATCGCATTCCTCAGTGGGTTCATTCCCGGCTTCCGCAAAGATATCAGCCAGTTCCCCCTCATCCACATTTTCCCAGATACCTTTTGTATACAGGGTGATGATATCTCCGTCCGCAAGCCTTATCTTTTTGGAGATAAAGGGCTTGAACCGCTCTTTCCCAAGCCAGGAAAGAAGATTGTTCCGCTCTTCATGCCTTGCCAGCCTGTCCTCCATCAGCTGTTCCGCATTGACCATATCCTGGCTTAAGGACATATCGGAGGAGGCCAGGATCTTCCTGCCTTCCCGGTACAGCCTGAGCCGCGTATTCCCTGCATGGCCATAGCGGAGTTTCTCATAGTCCGTGATCACCACCGTGACGGAAGCCTTCAGCTTTTCGTAACTTTTTCCCTTTAAAAGCTCTCTGTTGGCAGCTTTTAAATAACTCCTCAGTCTGCCCCTGGTGATCCCCGGCGCATTCTGAAACGCGCTGATGATCGCTTCGATGGCTTTCCTGGCGCCCTGGGATGACCGCATATCCGTTATCCCGTCGGCAATCACGTAACAGGCATACCTGTCCAGCTCCACAAATCCAAAGTAATCATTATTTTTAAGCTTGCTGCCCTCCTCGGACAGAAAAGCGGTCTTAAAACTACTGTTATACTTTCTCATGAAAATCCCTCGACCAGGACAATACTTGCATTGTCCTTTTCCCTTTTGTTCCCTGCATTGATCATTTCCACGATCTCATAAGCCTTCTGCTGACAGTTTTTCCTGCCTGCCAGCACTTCCTCTATAACCTTCCAATCCATGCCTTCGTAAAGGCCATCGCTCATCAATACCACGATATCCTTTTCCTTCAGGCAGATGGGTGTATCAAAAAATTCGATTTCCTGAAACCCGTCCTGTCCCAGGTAATTGTACAATCTCCTGTTGTCCAGCATTGCCAGGGCATCTTCCCTGGTAATGGTACCCTGTGCGTACCTGTCTTCCACCAGCACGTCTATGGTATGCCCTGAGGATACCGGTATCAGGCTGTCTTTCCGGTAGACTGCAATCTTCACATTACCCGCCACCGCATAATACAGGCGGTTATCCCTGATCAATATGACACCCATGCTGGCGCCGCCCCTGCCGTCGTCCAGTGCGTTCAGTATGCCGGTATTCACATTGTGGAAGGACTTCCGGAAAAAGTAAACCGGATTCTCGGAGGCCTGATACCCCGCAAACATTTCCTTCATTGTGTCAACCGCTATCCTGGAGGCTATCTTTCCCCCGTAATTTTTTCCCATCCCGTCGGCCAATACCGCCAGAAAGGCATCCGCGCTCTGGCAGATCCCATAATTGTCTTCCTGTATCTGCCTGTTCCCTATGGTCATCGCCTTGCCTACCCTGAAGCGGCGTATGACTTTCCCCTTTTCCCTCTTAAGGAATCGGAAAGCAACAAGGATCAGGATAAACAGGCAGATCGCCAGCAACGTTCCTTCTTCTTTTGTCATGCTTGTACCCCCTGTCCGCTTTAGCGGACCCTTCTGTCAAACGGATCCCTCCGGTCATTCCCACTTAAAATGATCACCGCAGAACGGAATGAACAGGAACTGGCTTTCCCCCATCTCGATCACGTCGTACTGCTGTAGCTGTGTGGGCGTATATACAGCCTCATCATTCAAATACACAATGCCGTTACTGTCCCCGGGCAGGATCACGGTCTTGCCCTGCTTTGCCTCATATACGATGACGCAGTGGTTCCGCCTGGAAATCTTATTGTCCCCCAGGATCTGGATATCCATATCATCCGCCCTGCCCACAAAGTTTTTCCCTGCCGCCACCTTGTAGTCTTTTCCCTTCCTGGGTCCTGCCACACAGACGATCCAGCCGCACACCGGCTCGTCCTCCTGTAAGAGCAGCATATCTTCCACCGTCATGTCTTCCTGCCCGGTTTCCTTTTTCTCCCGTGTGGCTGTCTCAATATTACAGTAGGGACATATGGTTCCATACCTCCTGCTGGAAAACATATGCCCATTCTGACATCTGATCAGGTTACTCATCTTTCGTTCTCCTTTGTTCTTTTTCTGCTTACTGGTCCAGTATCTGGAGCAGCTTATCCTTTTCTATCCATACACAGCGCCCGCCGTAGAGGGGACGCTGATCCTGTTCCCATGTTTCCATAGGGATAAACGTGGTGTTCCCTGTCTCTATTTCTTTTATGTACCAGCCCTCAG
>CANDMD010000231.1 GCA_947385725.1 uncultured Lachnospiraceae bacterium
CCACAGAGGCCGTCAGCTGGTACACATTATAAGAAAAGCTGTCGTAATTATCGATCAAAAGTATCATTCCATCAGTCCCTCCTGTGCGGCCTCGATGGCATTCCTGACCGCCGCCGCTTTCTGAATGCACTCCCTGTATTCCTTTTCCGGCACGCTGTCCGCCACAATCCCCGCGCCGGAACGGATGAATACCTTTCCGTTTTTGGAAAAGGCAAGCCGTATGGCGATACAGGTGTCCAGGTTCCCCGTGAAGGAAACGTAGCCAATGGCGCCGCCATAGATGCCACGTTTATTGTTTTCCAGTTCGTTGATGATCTCGCAGGCCCTGAGTTTCGGCGCTCCCGAAAGCGTTCCCGCGGGCAGGATCGCGTCCACCGCGTCCAGCGCATCCCTGTCCTGCCGGATCATGCCCCCTACCGTGGAACCGATATGCATGACATGGGAAAACCGTTCTATGGACATATACTTTTCCGCCTCCACGGTTCCCACCCTGCTGATCTTACCGATATCATTCCGCCCCAGATCCACCAGCATATTGTGTTCCGCCCGCTCCTTCTCATCGGCAAGAAGTTCTTTTTCCAGTGCCTGATCCTCCTCCGCCGTTTTTCCCCTGGGCCTGGTTCCCGCCAGAGGGAAAGTATACAGCTTTTCCTTTTCCAGCTTTACCAGCGTTTCCGGACTGGCTCCGGCAATCTCCCCGTCCGTTCCCGAGAAATAGAACATATAGGGGGACGGATTGCTGGTCCGCAGGACTCTGTAGGCATCCAGCAGACTTCCCTCCATTTCCGCCTCCAGCCGGTTGGAGAGCACCACCTGGAAAATATCGCCCTCCCTGATATAACGCTTCCCCTTCCGTACCATGTCACAGTACTCTTCCTCATTGAAAAGCGGTTTAAAGCCTGACTTAAGCACCAAGGGTTCCCTGGCCGCCTTTTCTCCCTTTTGTATCAGCTGCTTCATGCTTTCCAGTTCCAGTACCGCCCTGTTAAAGTTGGTCTCAATGTCGTCTGTCTTGATGTTCACAATAAGGATGATCTTCTGCCTGTAATTGTCAAAAGCCATGACCTTGTGGAACAGCATCAGGTTCACATCCTGAAAACCCTCTTCATCCTTTGCGTCCAGCTTTAATGTAGGCTCGCTGTATTTAATATAGTCGTAGGAAAAGTATCCCACCAGGCCTCCTGTGAAGGAAGGCAGATATTCCAATTGGGGACTGTGGTTTTCCCGGATGATGCTGCGGATACAGGTGCGGATATCCTCCGTGGTGGTCTGGGTCGTCAACTGGTTCCTGATCTTTGTGGTTCCGTTGTAACAGGTGATCTCCAGCAGGGGATCGTATCCCAGAAAAGAATATCTGCCCCATTTTTTGTCCGCCTCCGCGCTTTCCAGAAGATATACGTGGGCACTGATTTTCTTCAGGATCTGCAATACTTCGATGGGCGTGGTGGCATCAGACAAGATTTCTGTGCTGACAGGGATCACACCATAGTTTCCTTTGCATGAAAGTTCCCGACATTCCTCAAGAGTTGGATGCATTTTCATGATCTTCATTCTCCTTTCCCTGCTTTTACAATTTTTTCGAACAAAAAAGTCCTTGACAAAATATACATTTTGTCAAGGACGGGATAAACTCTTGCAATAAACTGTCATTATTCCCGCGGTGCCACCTTGCTTCACTTCCATAAAGAAAGTACTCTTACCGGGATACCATCATATCCCTGACATCTCACGCGTGTCTCACGTCGCAATATACTCGGAAGTTCCCCATGCCTTACGCATCTTCTTCCTTTCCCTGCGCCCTCCGTGGTCCATTTAACAGCCTGCGTTCTGACCTTTCTCAGCATCCGGTCTCTCTGTAAGTGCCCGTGCAATGTCTATAGTTGATACTGCACACTGTTTTTATCTCCACATCTTCGGTTTTGGTTCCGCTATTCATTTTTTATTATATTACTCCTGACACCAGAATGTGTCAAGATTTTTTTCTAATAACCCAATTTTTTCATACAACCTGCATCTGGCTTTCCAGCAATGCCCTGTTTTCTACGCTTGTCCCCCACGCATCGAGTGCCAGCTGGTAAATATAGGAAACCTTCTGGTCAATCCCGTTTAAATCCTCTCTGATTTCCTGCTGTCCAATCTTTAGACCTGACACATCTGACTCTAATCTTTCAAGCCTTATTTCAATATGGTCAAACTTTTGATCCATTTCATCAAAACGATCATCCATTCCGTCAAGACGACTCTCCATTGTGTCAAAACGACTTTCCATTTTGTCAAGACGACTCTCCATTGTGTCAAAGCGACTCTCCATTTTGTCAAGACGACTCTCCATTGTGTCAAAACGTTCATTCATAGGCTGTAACTTCACATCCATTAAATCCGAAATTGCCAACAGATCCTCTCTTGTCAATGCCATAAATATGTTCTCCTTTCATAGGTCACAGGAAAGAGACACTGTATGTAAACGCTGTTGTCTCATCCCCATGTATTAAGTTTTACACAAAGGGATAAGTGAGCGAACTGCCCTAACGTAAAACCAGATCAACGATATTCCTTTTCCCGATATGCTATTTATAAGATAACACATTCACTAGATCCTGTCAACAAAAAAATCCTCCCAAATGAACCAAATAGTGTGTTGCATTCAGGAGGGTTTTCCGCTTTACCATGGGATATTTAGCTTTATTTCTTGTCCCTGCGGAGTACGAGATGCTGGGGCAGACCGTTTACCATAAAGGGCTGATAGTCACCCTGGATCAGGGGCTCAATGTAATTGATAAATTCTGCTGTCACATAGTTGCCTTCCTTGTTGACCCACTCTCTGGGAACCAGCTTCTCATTATTGGCAATGCGGTGTACATCATATATTCCGGCTGCACTCATATAAGGATCGTCGGCAACCCTGTCGATGACAACCATCTTACCGTTATCGCCTTCGTCCGCAGCCTTCACCGCGGCGCCGCCTACCATGAACGCTTCGTTGATATCCACACGGGAAGCCATATGGGAAGCACTTCTCTGCATGGTGGAGAACTCAATGCTTCTGGTCTTGCAGCCGATCTCTGCGCTTAAAAAATTTGCCAGGTAGGAAGCTGTTCCCTGCAGCTGCTTATGTCCAAACGCATCCACATAGTCCGCATTGCCGGACAGTTCGCAGACATATCTGCCGTCCTCCAGTTTAATACCCTCGGATACAGCGATCACAACGGACTCTTTTTTCTTTAAAAGTTCCTGCGTTTTCTTCAGGAATTTGTCAATATCGAAAGGAATCTCCGGCAGATAGATCAGATCCGGTCCTTCGCACTCTTCCGTCTTCGCCAGGGCGGTTGCTCCTGTCAGCCATCCCGCATTACGTCCCATCACCTCGATGATGGTGATCATCTCTTTATGGTATGCCAATCCCAGAGCGTCGCAGATCACTTCTTTAGTAGATGCCGCAATGTACTTCGCAGCGCTTCCGAATCCCGGCGTATGGTCTGTCAGCGCCAGGTCATTGTCTATGGTCTTAGGCACACCCAGGAATTTCTGGGGATGACCCTTGATGATCGCATAGTCAGACAGCTTCTTGATCGTATCCATGGAATCATTGCCGCCGATATAGATGAATGCCTCAATCTCCAGCTTGTCAAGAATCGCAAATATTTTCTCGTAAATTTCAAGATTCTCATGAATCTCCGGCAGCTTATAACGGCAGGAACCCAGGAAAGCCGAGGGAGTTCTCTTTAACAACTCAATGTCCATATCCGAGTGGATCTGGGTAGACAGATCTACATACTGTTCGTCCAGAAGTCCCTGTATTCCATGAAGCATTCCATATACCTTATGAAAGCCTCTCTCGATGGCAGTCTTATAGACACCTGCCAGACTGGAGTTGATCACGGCGGTGGGTCCTCCTGACTGACCAACGATTATGTTACGTTTCTTTTCCAATTTAAAATGCCTCCTTTGACTGATATACATCATTTTCGCGCACAAAATCCGCTCTGCACTTTACTATACCAAATTTTTTGCGGCTTGAACAGTCCTTTTTGCATTAAAATCCATCGAAGCCACAATCCGTTGCTCCAGAGATCTCCTTATATGTGACGCCATCATACTTCACGGAGCCACCCATCACCCACATGTTTTTGATCTGCCCTTTCAACTCCTGGAAATCCCAGCTCTGACGGCTTCTTGCCACACAGTTTGGATCATTGACCAGAAAGCCTGTCTTGTCATACCCGTAGATCACGATAAAATGCCCTGCTGCCGTAAAATCTCCCGGACCCATGGAGCAGATGATCACACTGCCGTCGTCCAGGGCTGTCTTCATCATGCTTTCCTCGGCCTTGGGCTGAGACACGGCAATCCCATACTTTTCAGGTACATCCTGCAACAGTGCCCAGGCGGTTCCCGTACCGGATATATAGTAGCCATTCTTCATACTGTATTCCGCCATCCGGTCAGGAGTCAGGCTTTCATCCCCGGTCAGGTAAAACAGCGCCATGGACAGGCAGGTGGGGCCGCAGCCCGCCAGACCGATATTGCTGCCGTCACCGTAGTCGCCGTATCCCCATCTGGGATCCCACTGCAGAAAAAGGGGGAAATCCTGTTCCATTTCATCCTGCGTCAAAGTACCCTCAACACGTCCTGCATTTTCCTCATAGCCCATCACAAAATCTGTCATCTCAGGATTATTCGCCAAAGCCTCTAACAGTTTGTCGGGATAGATATAACGATTTTCCAGTATCTCCCCGATCCGCGGATCGTCTTCCGCCAGTTCGTCCAGTCTCTCCAGAACCTGTTCCATGGTACGTTCGCGGGGCCTGTCCACATAGTCCAGCCCACACAGATTGACATAATCCCGGCCTGTCACGGAAATTCCGGAAGCTGATGCTGCCCGTCCTGCACCTGCCGTGGAAAACGCCCCCTGTCCGGCTCCTTCCACAGGAAACGCCGTTTCCCCGCCCGTAATGCCATGCGGCTCTCCCACGGCCCCAGAACCCTGTATCGCCTTCATCGCCTTCATTGCCTCATTCAAGCTCTGTATCCGGATATACATACTGAATACGACAACCAGATTCAGCGCCAGCAGAATCCCCATGAAAAGGAAAGCCTTTTTCATCCGGCCTTTCAGCTTTGTCAGCTGCTGCCACATCTGCTGCTGTTGCTGTCTCAGGTACTGTTCCTTTTGGCTTCTTACCCTGCCGCTCCGTGATCCATCGCCATATACTCTGCCATTCTGAATATATTGTGCCCCGTCCTGCCGCACTCTGTCTTTCTCCACATATCCTGCCCTGCTGTCATTCATATCCCGTGCATTTCCCTTCTTGAATTTATGACTCTATTTTCCACCGGACATGTATCAAGTTTGTTAACTTTCAATTAAGCTTTTCTTTTGTTTTCCTTGTTTCTACTTTACATCGTCTTAAATCCATACAATTTGCCATAACTCCATATATCTTTCAAATCTTCCCTGGGAATCACAAACTCTACACATCCCATATACATGGGGTCACATTTCCCTCGATAAGGCAAATGGCTGGATCACTATTATCATTCAAATAGAAGGAAATCTCTTCCATAATTGTTTCAAAATTCAGTCCCGGAATATCCGTATTGTCCACCCCATACATCCTCATGGAGTCTTCCGCCATCTGATCCCGCATCAGTTCCTTGACAATATCGCTGACAGAAGTGATATAATCGGCATCCTCTTTTGCCTTTCTGCCGGTCAAGATTATCCTTTCGGTTCCTCCTAGTACACCGTTGCATTAATCCTGAAGTAAATCAGTGCTTGATGTTTGCGTCAGCGCAAGGCGGAGGAAGGAGGCGATGCGGTATCAAATTGCTAAAGCAATTGTTGACTGACGACAACGCGACGATGGCGCGAACAGCGAGTGCTGATTACTCAGGAATTAATGCAATGATGTACTA
>CANDMD010000232.1 GCA_947385725.1 uncultured Lachnospiraceae bacterium
ACCTTCCGCTCTGCAGCGGGGTATTTGATTTCACCGGGGAAACACTTTAGCCTGCGTTTCCCCGACGCAATTATTTTACCACAGGGATCCTTATATTTCCAGATTCTTTGGCCTCTCTTCCCTTTCTCGGCAACAATTTATTCTTGTTCATTCCGCAGCCAGTAACAGCAATTCAGCCCCGATAGGTTCTGACGACTCTTATTCCCTTTCCAGCCTCAATCCGGTTTCCGTCAGTCGGTACACCCTGCTGCACACTTCATCCATAAATTTCCTGTCATGGGAAATACTGATGACGGCTCCCGGAAATTCCGCCAGCATGCGGCGAATGACCGGACCGGACAACGGCGAAAAATTGCGGGTCGGCTCATCCAGCAGCAGCACATTCGCCCCGGACAGGCTCATTTTCAACAGCAGCACCTTCGCCTTCTGTCCCCCCGACAGCTGGGCCATGGGATGATTCATCTCGTCGGCGGTATATTTCAATGCCCCCAGGTACGTCCTGATCCGGGTTCTCTCCTCCTTCTCTCCCGAAGCATCCAGATAGTCCACCGGAGTCAATGTCAGATCCAGCAGTTCCTCATAATTCTGGGGCATGTATTCCGCATGGATGTCCTCCCTCCCCAGAAGCTCCTCCGCCATCTGCCTTAAAAGTGTAGTCTTCCCTGCGCCGTTTTCCCCAACGATGCAGACCTTCTCAGGCCCCCTGACCAGGAGACGGATATTCTGCGCAAGCACCCTTCCCTCCTGCGGCGCACACAGCCTGTCCAGGGAGAAATCAATCACTCTCTTTCCCGCCGGAACCGCGGCGCTTTTGTCCCCCAGCCGGAAATAAATGGCGTTTTCCTCCTCCGGCCGTTCCGTCATCTCCCGATCCTCCCGCTCAAAGCGCCTCTCCATGGATTTAACAGCGTGCATCTTCTTTTTCAGCAGTCTGGCTTTTCCCGGGCTTTGTCTTGAAATCACGGCCTGCGCGTGATCCACGCTCTGGTAGATCCTGCGGAATTTTTCATCCCGCAGCTTCTTTTCCCGCTGCTCCTCCATGGCCTGCTGCTCCTGCTTCTCAAACTGATTCTGCCGCTCCTCCAGATACCTTCTGTATGGCAGGCGGGCAATGGTATGCCGGGGCCGGGTCTTCCGCCGGATCTGCTCCATGTGGATCACCAGGTTTGCGGTGTTTTCAATCAGCGTTTCATCATGGGAGATAAAGAGAAGGATATGCTCCCAGCCGCAAATCATTTTCTCCATCCATTCCAGCGTTTCCACGTCAATATCGTTGGACGGCTCATCCAGCAGAAGCACCGTGGGCTCCGACAGAAGCAGCCGCATCAGCTGCGCCTTCACCTTCTCTCCGCCGGATAGGGTCCCCATCAGCTGTTCCCCGTAGAAAAAGTCCCCGGAAACATTAAAGTCCCTTGCAATCCTTCCCAGCTCCTTTGGCGTCCGCTCATAAAAGGCAGGTTCCTCCGCGAAAAATTCATAGATCGTTTTCCCCGCGTATTCCCCTGGCAGTTCCTGGGGCAGATAGGCGAGCCGCTCTCCGCCCACGATTCTCTCTCCGGCCGCCTCGGCATATCCGTCTATCAGATCCGGGCTGTAGATCCACTTTAACAGCGTTGACTTTCCGTCCCCTTCCTCCCCGATGATCACAGCCTTATCCCCTGCATTTAACACACAGGAAAAATCCTGTAGAAGCATCCGTAAATCTTTTTTGTGTGTGATATTCAAATTCTTAACCTGTAACATAAATCCCTCCAAATAAAAAAATCTGTTCCCGTTGCCGAAAACAGACCCACACACAGACAAAACCTATCAATTTGTCATTGAGAACAGCAGTCAGGCAGTCCTCTGACAAGACCAACGGTTTCGAAATAAGCGAGATAATCTGATCCGGCGTACGCAAACTAAACCAGGCCGACATTCCGGCCTTTCCAAAATTGCTGTCTGCTTCTTCCTGCTCAAACTATCTGCCGCTCATTTCTCACCTCACACAATTCTGTGCCTTTCTTCTTGATATCCAATTCTGATAAGTTATCTTATCACGATGCTCCACGATTTGCAAGCGAAATTTTTCCACCCGTGCGGCTGCAATCCAATGTCCCGCCTGCATACCATTTATGGCAATGCAGGCGGGGTGTCGGATTGGCAACCCATGTCCAAGAGGGTGTGACAACATCCCTCTTTTTGAGAAAAAACGCTTATGCGTAAGCAGACGCATAAGCGTGAAAGCGCGGGGTTTGTGCATGTGGAAGTCAGGTTGGATGCTCCTTGGAGCGTCCAACCGCACAGGTGGATTTTTTCAGGCGAAGACAGCCATTAACAGCGTCGCCACCGTCATAAGGCACAGCCCGATGAAAGCCTTCGCGCTTAATTTCTCATGAAATACAAGAAAAGAAAAAAGCACTGTCACAAGAATACTCATTTTATCAACCGGAACCACCACACTGACGATCCCGTTCTGTATCGCATAATAATAGCAGAGCCAGGATGCGCCGGTGGCAAGACCCGACAGGGCTATAAAACGTAATTCCCTCCTGTCGATGCCCGCAATCTGCTTCTGCTTACCTTTGAGGAAAACAATGGCCCACGCCATGAAAAGCACTACGCCGGTGCGCAGCGCCGTGCCGAGATTGGACTCCACACCGGTAATGCCCAGCTTCGCCAGAATGGATGTCAGCGCCGCAAACACAGCGGAAAGGACGGCGTAAGGCATCCATCCCCTTCTGACATCCTTCCGCTCCTCCTGCTTCCTCTCCACCATCATGGTGATTCCCACGGTAAGCAGCGCCGTACAGCCCAGCTTCACCGGAAGATGCCCGGTCTCCCCGAAACAGAGCATCGCAAGAAGCACGGATAAAACCGTACTCAGCTTATCAATGGGAACCACCTTGTTCACGTCTCCCATGGAAAGTGCTTTAAAATAACAGATCCAGGACGCGCCTGTGGCCAGGCCCGACAGGATCAGGAACAGAAAAGATTTCGGCACAATTTCCACGATCTGGCCTTCGGAGCCCACAAGGAACACCATCACCCATGAGAAAAGCAGAACTACAACCGTCCGTATCGCCGTAGCCACATCCGAATCCGTCTTTTTAATGCCGCATTTCGCAAGGATAGAAGTCAGTCCCGCAAAAAAAGCCGATAAAACCGCCATAACCAGCCACATAATGACACCTCCCGGTACACTGTTACGTTACGCCTGTTCCTCAATCACGCATCGATGCTCCTTCCTGCCAGTATCTTGACTGCCTTTCTCAGAGCATCCTGACTTCTCCTTCCGTGAATCCAAAAAGCCCCGGAAAGAGGATCTTTCAGCATGGTATATTCCTTGAACATATTCAATGCGGATCGTTTCCACTATTATACTCTCTGCCTTCTGCGGATACGGACAGAAGCATTGCAGGACAACCACTACATATCCGACACGCCCGCATCCTCCAGGATCTGGTAAACCTCTTCCATAGATTCATAGCCCACAGCCCAATAGCAGACCGAATCTAAGAAAATATCCCCTTTCCCCGATAACGCGAAAGGATTGGAATCTATATCCGTGTCATGGAACCTGTCGATCAGGATAAAAACAGGTCCCTCCGGAACGGTATCCAGGTATTCCCTTTTCTGGAGCCACTCTTCGACCTCCAGGTTATTGACATTCACCGAAATCACTTCTACCTTACCGTCAGTCAGCTCCGTGATCGCGGAAGCACTCCAGTGGGACGCATATCCCTGGGTATATCCGCTTGCTAAAATAGCATTCACGGCTTCCTCCACATTATGCTCACCGTTCAGAGGGGCATGATATTCATACAGGATGGCTCCCACGGCCGCCAGTGTCACCACGCCGGAAAACACACCGTACACCCACTGGCGTAAGATCGCCCAGTCAAACGATTCCGTGTCCAGTTCTATCTGTACCATTGCCAGGATAACCGGAACCAGCGGAATCCAGTAATTGGAATGATACCCCTGGAAATAGACACTGGAAAATGCAAAGATACTGCCGCACACCAACAGTCCCGCAATCGCCGTCATCAGGATCAGCTTCTGCTGCAGATTCAGCGTACGGCATCGCATACATAGGCGAACCAGGCTGAATACGATCAACGCCGCAAAGGCAAGCCCACACAGGGAGGCAATCCCTCCCAGGGTATACAGGTATACCTTGTTCTGATAACCAAACAGGCTCAACAGGTCAGACCAAACTGCCAGAAGGCTGTCTATCGTAAATATTTTATCAAATTGTACAAAATTGTATTTCACAAAATCGTATTTCTGGGAAAGTACTTTATAGTTAAACAGATACCCCGCTATATTGAAGCAAGTCGCAAAAATGATCCATCCGGACAGCCGGATTGTCTCCCTGCACTGCTCCATGCATTCCCGGACCGATCTCACTTTTTTCCGCCTGATCTCCAGCCAGAAAACCAGCGCCATACCTACGAAAAGCGGGGCAAAGGTCATCATCATCTGCCGGACGCCGTTTAACCCGCTGGCCGCCGAGGAGAAAGCAAGCAGCCCCGCCAGCAGAAGCTTCTTCCACCGCCTATGCTTTTTCCATGCCAGGGAAGAGATCAGGCCAATGGCAAAGCAGGCGTATATGATATAGATCGCGTAACAGCCCGTAAATCCCACCTCATAGAAATACAGTCTGCCAAAAGGCCAGAGCATGGCTCCTGCCGTCCATACTCCCATTCTCGGAAATCCCAGCGAATAGGACATGTAGAGATATGCCAGGACAAAGACCAGCATGATGAGCGCAATCGTCAGTGTCCTCGCCAGATGCCAGTTATTCGGAAAGATCAACAGGGCAAAACGGAAAAACCACTGATAATGGAATACATGCAATTCCGTGGAATAAAACCAGTTGTGGGTTAAAATACTTTTTTCCTCATTCAACAGTTTAGCCAAAACCATCTGGGATGAGATATCTCCATCCACCAGCCACCTGCCCGGTACAAGCTGATACCATACCAGCACCACATAGCCTGCCAGCAGCCACAGCCAGGGCAGAATACGCCATACAATGCTTCCCGCTTTTTTCCAATCCCATTTCTTACCATCCTGTTTTTCCATCTGACCTCTCCTCCTGAAACTCGCAAACCCGCGCTTCCAGCACTTTTTGCCTGATTTCATCGGGCGTTAGCTCGTTATTGCCAAGGGAAATTTTTAATTTCCCTTGGCCTTTGCGGCTATTATATATTACCAGTAACTGGCGCTTTTCGCAAGGAAAAAAAACAGACGGCCTGATCCTTGAAAGATCCGCCGCCTGTCCTGCACCGGTGAACCGTCATGTTATTCCGCGACTGTTCCTACACCAATACTATCTTCACTGAGACACACTCTTTTCCGGTCAGCTCCCTGGTTCGCGCATCCGGCTGTCCAAAGCCTGTGCTGACCGTAAAGTGCGTTCCGTCCACCAGCCGCTCTCCCTCGTCATTTACCACCGTGAAGGCGTCCCTGTCAACAGGTATCTGCACCTGCTTTGTCTCCCCGGGCTGCAGGGCAACCCTGGCAAAACCACAGAGTTTTGGCGCAGGTGTGGCATGGACGGAATCCTCGGCCCTGATATAGACCTGCACCACCTCTTCCACAGCCTTCGCGCCCGTGTTGGATACGGTGGCTGTCATGACAAGGGGGCTGCCGGACTGTAATTCCACGATCTGTCCTTCTCCCGCCCCCCTGTCCACAGCAGTCCCGCAGCAGTCCACACGCTCCAGCGCCGCGTCGCCGTAGGTAAGGCCATACCCGAAGGGATAGAGGGGTGTCCCGGCAAAGTAACGGTAGGTCCTTCCCTTCATGGAATAATCCTGAAAGTCAGGCAGCTCCGCCGTGTCACGGTAGAAGGTAACAGGCAGTTTGCCGGAGGGCGCCACGTCCCCGAACAGAATGTCCGCGATCAC
>CANDMD010000233.1 GCA_947385725.1 uncultured Lachnospiraceae bacterium
AGACCATGCGGCAGGTCATGAATCTCAGCAGCACCAGCCTGACTCTCAGCTACATTCGGGAGTTCCTGGGCTGGGAGGATGACTGGAAGAGGGGGCAGGGCATCGGTGAGGCAGCGCTTCGGGAACTGCTGGAGAAGCCTGTGGAGCTGGAATTGAGGGATCTGTCCTTCTCCTATCCGGGCAGCGAAAAACCTGTCCTGTCCCATGTGAGCCTGACGGTAAAACCGGGGGAGAAGCTGGCGCTTCTGGGGTTGAACGGGGCGGGGAAGACTACCCTGGTCAAGCTGATCTGCGGCTTCTATCATCCCACAGAGGGACAGATCCTGATCAATGGAATCCCCCAGGAAAGTTTCAGCAGAGAGGAATATGAGCAGGTCATGTCCGTGCTGTTTCAGGACTGTACCTTCCTGCCGGTGACGCTGGATGAGAATCTGACCGCGGAGAAGCCGGGGGAGGAGGATCGGGCGCTCCTGGACCGCTCCCTGGATTATTCCGGTTTCCGGGAGAGGTATGACAGGCTTCCCGCCGGGGGAAAGACAAAATTGATCAAGGAAGTCAACGAGGGTGCGATGGATTTCTCCGGTGGGGAGAAGCAGAAAATCCTCTTTGCCAGAGCCATGTATAAGCAGGCGCCGCTGCTGATCCTGGACGAACCCACTGCGGCGCTGGATCCCATTGCGGAGAACCGGCTTTATATGAATTACGGAGCCGCCACCAGCGGGGCTACATCGATCTATATTTCCCACCGGCTTTCCAGCACAAGGTTCTGTGACAGGATCGTGCTGCTGGAGAACGGACGCTTTGTGGAGGAGGGAACGCACGAGGAGCTGCTGCAGGGGAACACGCGGTACGCGGAGTTATTCCACATGCAGAGCAGATATTACCGGGAGGAGCAGGAAAGGGACGAGGACAGACGCAGACAGGCGGAAGCCTTCGGAGAGGGGGCGCAGCATCCCTTCGGAGAAAGCCTGGAAGGAGTGAGTGTGGAATGAATAAAAAGGATATAAAGAATCAGCTGCGTCTGATCCGGGACTGCTGTAAGCTGGGAGAGACGAAAACAGTAGTCTGCATGGTGGTGACCTGTGTCCTGGAGGGCATCCGTCCCTACATTTCCCTGCTGTTGATGGGAAGGCTGCTGGATATGGTCTACGGAGGAGCCGGATATCAGGAAATGATAAGGATGGCTTTGACCGCATTCGGATTTGTGGGGATTTCCTCCCTGGTGGAGGCAGTCATGCATAAGCGGTATAATGGAAGGCTGATGGGGATGTATGAGACCCAGTCCTATATGATAGACCGGAAATGCCTGTCCATGGACTACGAATACCTGGAGGATAAGGAGGTCCATGACATGGTCTACAGGGTGGACCGGGGCGAGGGCGGCGGCTTCGGCATGCTGGGCAATCTGCTTTCCGACTGGGAGTTTGTGATTCGGGGAGCTGTTTCCATCGCGGCGGCCGTGGCGGTGATCTTCCCGCTGTTTGCGGATGCCACGAGTGTCAGGGAGGGCTTTATGACCTCATGGCTGGCTTCCCTGCTGCTGTTCGCGGTGATCGGGGCTATTACGGTGCTGAATTATGTCCTGGATGTGAAATTCGGGGAGGCTGTGTGGGAGCATCGGGAAAGGGCGTCAAAGCACAATAATGTGCTTTCCTGCTATATGGGAATCCTGGCTTCCTATGAGAGACAGAAGGATCTTCGCATTTTCGGGCAGCGGCGGATGATAGAGGAAGAGGCGGACCGGGAGCTTGAAAAGCTGAACGGTTATCACAGAGGCGAGGCGGGGGTCAACTTTAAGCGTGCCACGGTTAAAAACACGGTTGCGGCGTTGTCCGGCCTGCTGGTGTATGTCTTTGCAGGCGTCCGGGCGTATCTGGGGCTGATCTCCATCGGCAGCGTTGTGACCTATGCCTCCAGCATTGTACAGATGACCAGTTCCATGGCGCTGTTCATGCAGCGGATGGCAAGACTTAAGAACGACAGCCGTTATGTGAACGATTATGCCGGGTTTATGGAGCTGGAGAAGAGAAAGTACGAGGGCTGTATTCCCCTGGAGAAGCGCAGGGACAATAAGTTTTCTGTGGAATTTGAGCATGTTTCCTTTCAATATCCCGGCTCTGACGAGTATGTGATAAAGGATCTGAATTTGAGCTTCGTCATCGGGGAGCGGATGGCCATTGTGGGCAAGAACGGTTCCGGCAAGACTACCTTTATCAAGCTGTTGTGCAGGCTGTACGATGTGACGGAGGGGTGTATCAAGGTAAACGGCGTGGATATCCGCAAATATGACTACAACGAGTACTGCCGTCTCTTTGGGGCAGTATTCCAGGATTTCCAGATGTTCGCCTTCCCTCTGGGGGAGAATGTTGCCGGCGGGGAGGATGTGAATCGTGGGAGGGCGCTGGACGCTCTGAACCGGGCCGGGCTGGAGGAGCGGCTGGAGAGCCTTCCGGGGAAACTGGACACTTATGTGGGGAAGGAATTTTCGGACGAGGGCGTCACCTTTTCCGGCGGGGAGAAGCAGAAGATGGCCATTGCCAGAGCCATTTACAAGGATGCCCCCTTTGTGATCATGGATGAGCCCACAGCGGCCCTGGACCCTGTGTCGGAATGTGATGTTTTTACAGGCTTTGACCGGATGGTGGGGAATAAGACCGCCATCTATATCTCCCACAGGCTGGCATCCTGCCGGTTCTGCCAGGACATCATTGTCTTTGACAAAGGACAGGTGGTGCAGCGGGGCAGCCACCGGGAGCTGGAAGCACAGGACGGCCTGTACCGGGAGCTCTGGGAGGCACAGGCCAGGTATTATCAATAGAAGAATAAACTTTTCCCCTGTATATGCTATTATTTGTGTAACAGGGGAAGTGTGGCCACACTCCGGGAAACGTAGCAGGACAGCGGAAAACCGTCAAGGCTGAAATGAACGGGCTGACACGTTTTGTTGTTCCGTTCTTCTGTTTCTCCATCCCCGTCCATGCCCGCCACCATATCCATGATGTCCATTTTGCCGGTTATCATATGACGAAGAATTATTTTCACTGTCGGTTGAAAGGCGGTCAATTAAATCCCGAATTTCCCGCACCGCTTCAGGAGTGATATTGGGGTCAAGAAGTTGTAATTCCAGAAAGGCTCTGTATTTTCCGCAGGATAGGCCCATTCCGTGGGCGTCAGCTACTTCTTCCGAGGACGCATAAAAGCAATAGGTATTGCGCCGTTCCTCCGTAAATGCCTCGACACCGGAAAGAATTCTTGCGGATTGCTGCCCATCTGCCCCTGTCACGGTAATCGTCATAACTTCGTCATCAGATAACAGCGCCGTTATAGTATCATTGTTCAATACCTGTTCAACAGCATCTGCGTAATTCATATATTTTATATTCAAAGAATCGGCCAGTTTCCGTCTGTCCTCGTTAAAATCATTTATAACAATCACCTGGTCAAACCTATTGATGCTCATTTCAATGGAAGGGTTTATGTCGATGCTGATTTCTGCTGTGGGAGTGAAGTAAAGCCAATGTCCTCCGAACAGCATAAATAGAAAATAAATACATACTGTAGCATACAGAGGGTACTTATGAGGTTTTACTGTTGTCCTTGTATACCCTTGTGTTTTCTGTGCAATTCATCAGCTTACTTACCTTTTTGCACGAAATAGCAGGATATGGGTGGTGATTTACTCAATTAGTTGTGGCTCATTATGCTACATGAGCATTTGTTCATGGAAGGTTACTATCGCATCTGCTAATATGTACATATAACCATCAAGATAAGTTTTTACTGGAACAACTATAGGAAGTTTCGGAAAAATAAATACCTATGAATATAGTACACCACAACTGACTTATACTACGGATGGCGAATATGCAGGAACAGTAGCATTGATAGAAGATGAGAAATTTAATATTGGTGGACATAGGGCTATTCTGATTCCAAATAGTGAAAATCTCTATTTAAAATACTTTCATTACATATTAGGCTCAATTATAAGAAGTAAAACAAAAGACGGAAGTGTGCCGTCGGTAACATGGGCAAATATAAAAAGATTGGAGATTCCTGTTCCTATAAAGGAAAATGGAGAATATGATGTCGAAACTCAGCAGGAGATAGCGTACAAGTATGAACTTCTTTCCAATCGTAGAGCTGTTTTAAGAAACTATATGGAACAACTGGACGAAAGTTATATTGGAATTTCAGATAATAACTGTAATTACAAGGAAGTACCCTTGAATACGTTGTTTAAATATAAGCGAGGCAGGAGTTGTACAAGGGAATACTGCAATCAGCATAAAGGCAACTACCCTGTATGGTCTGCAAATAATATTGAGCCACTTGCTTATGTGGATTTTAATGATTATGAGGGGCGATATATTTCCTTATCACGAAATGGTATAGCTGGAAAAATAACTATTCTTAATGGGAAGTTTACAATTAACGAGGATAGGTTTTTGCTTGTTCCATTGGGAGACAATATAGATTATGATTTCATAAAATATACTGTTGAACCAATTTTAAGAAGTAAGAAAAAAGGCAGAGCTGGGCATGATGGACAAAATGAATTTACTAAAATATCATTCACGATTCTAGATAAAGTAATGGTTAGGATGCCTGTTACAGAAGATGGAGAATATGATATCGAAGTTCAACAGCAGATTGCAAAAAAATATGATAAGTTATATAAAGTTAAAGAAGAAATTAGTAAAAGAATTGAACAGCTTATCACAACAGAAATATTTCTAAGTGACGATGAATAAGGCGGGGGGTATAATGTTAAAAGATAGTAAAAAACTTTTAGAAATTGCATTGAGAAAATACAAAGAAACTAATGATCCTGAAGTGACAATTTTGTATGATGAATGTTCAGAGATAATCAATGCTGGCTATGTTATTCCTAAAATATTAGAAGAACTGAAAGAAAACGGATTAATTAGTGAATATAGTTCCCTAAGCATAGATTTTACAATGAGGTTATATTTGACCAGAGATGGGATAGAATATTTTGATAATCCACAATCTGATGAAAAAACTGCATCCGTAATTAAACAGACGTATTATTACCAAAATTGTAATGTACAAAATAATACAGGTAACAATAATATAAACACACAGTATATTCAAGCAAATAATACAAATGAATTGAAAAAGATGATATTGGACTTTCTAAATACCCAAAATATACAGGACGATGAATTAAAAGATGAAATGCAATCTATTGTGGAGGATATTGACGATAATAGGGTTTCTGCGAAACAAAGGGAGAGATGGTGGAACAGACTGAATAAATTAAGTATAATTGCTACTTTGGGAACTACTGCATGTCAGTTGGCTCCGATGGCACAAGAACAATTGGAAAGGGTTTTACAGTTTATACAAATGATTTGAAAGAAAAAATTTGTCTCTTTTTTTAGAAACATTGAAAAGTGGCAATTCGCAAACTATCATTTTCTAATGTTTCTTCATTATTATAAATTGTATAATATGTACTCAAAAACCAAATCAAAAGCGTAATCATAGTATTCATATTAGACTTAAGATTTGGCTTTTTAAGTGTGTACTTTTATCTTATACCAGTTTGGAGGTTTACACAAACTTTGGGATAGTCCCGAATATACTTAAAAGGTTTTTCGTACAAATACAGTCTTTGAATCTGTTTTTCGCTTATTTGAGGATATATTATACGATCTTAGGATTATTACATATTTTCAGCGAATACAGAAAGTTCTTCCGTGGTCAATGTTACAGTTTTTACTTTGTTTTTGCTTTCTAGAGCGTGTTTGAAAATTACCGGTAGTGTAAAATAGTTTGTGTCTTTGGGAAAAAGAACCTCTTTTTTGGTAAGA
>CANDMD010000234.1 GCA_947385725.1 uncultured Lachnospiraceae bacterium
ATCCTGAACTGTGACTGGAGTTCAGACGTGTGCTCTTCCGATCTCCTGGAGGCAGGCAATATGCTGATGTTCGCGCACGGCTTTAACATTCACTTCGGATGCATCGTGCCTCCCGCGGACGTGGATGTTACCATGATCGCGCCCAAGGGTCCCGGCCATACGGTGAGAAGCGAGTACCAGGAGGGCAAGGGTGTTCCCTGCCTGATCGCTGTGGAGCAGGATGCTACCGGCAAGGCGCAGGATCTGGCACTGGCTTACGCCCTGGGCATCGGCGGCGCAAGGGCAGGCGTTCTGGAGACCACTTTCCGTACGGAGACCGAGACCGACCTGTTCGGCGAACAGGCTGTGCTGTGCGGCGGCGTGTGCGCCCTGATGCAGGCTGGCTTTGAGACCCTGGTGGAGGCCGGCTACGATGAGAGGAACGCATACTTTGAGTGCATTCATGAGATGAAGCTGATTGTGGACCTGATCTACCAGAGCGGCTTCGCGGGCATGAGATATTCCATCTCCAATACCGCTGAGTACGGTGATTACATTACCGGTCCCAAGATCGTTACCGAGGAGACCAAGAAGGCTATGAAGAAGATTCTCAGCGATATCCAGGACGGCACCTTCGCAAAGGACTTCCTGCTGGATATGTCCCCTGCCGGGAAGCAGGTTCACTTTAAGGCCATGAGAAAGCTGGCAAGCGAGCATCCCGCGGAGAAGGTAGGCGAGGAGATCAGGAAGCTTTACAGTTGGAATAACGAGGAGGACAAGCTGATCAACAACTGATCCTTATTAGGGGACAGTAAATTGGAAAGTCATGATGGGGATGCTGCACAGCATCCCTATTTTGTACGGTAAAGCCGGTTTGTCGAGTTTTTGTATCGTAAAAAGGAGTCTGGCCATGTCATCGTTTGAGAAGAAGCTGAGGGCGCCCAGGGGAATCGAACCGGAGCACTGGTTCATCGAGTGCTACCGGAAGCATCAGGGACATCCGCTGAAAATACTGGTGTCGTTGTATAAGGGGAATTATTACAAATTCCTGCTGGCGGTATTGTTTTTCTTTTTAAAGCATGCCTGCGTGTGGGTGCTGCCTATTGTCACGGCAAACATTATCAACGACATTACTGCGCACAGTCCTGACAGCACTGGGAATATTGTGTTTTACACTGTGTTGATGATCGGCCTGGTATGTCTGAACGTGCCCATGAATTATCTGTATGTGGATTACAAGAGCCAGTCCACCCGGTACGCGGAGACAGGGCTGAGAAAGGCGCTGATCCGCAAGCTGCAGCAGCTTTCCATATCCTATCACATAGAGACACAGTCCGGCCGCCTGCAGTCCAAGATCATCAGGGACGTGGAGGCGGTGGAGGGGCTTTCCACCCAGATGTTTTTGAGCATCCTGAATATTGTGCTGAATATTTCCGTGGCGCTGGTGGTGACGGTGCAGCGGAGCATGATGGTATTCTTTTTCTTCCTGGTGACAACACCCATTGCAGCCATCACCATGGTCTCCTTCCGGAGTATCATGAAACGCAGGAACAGGGAATTTCGAAAAGAGATGGAGGAAACCTCCGCCAGGGTCATGGAGATGGTGGAGCTGATCCCTGTGACCCGCGCCCACGCCCTGGAGGAAGAGGAAGTGGAGAAGATGAGCGGGCAGCTCTTTGCGGTGGCGGAAAAGGGCTACAAGCTGGATCTGATCCAGTCCCTGTTTGGCTCCGTGGGCTGGGCGATCTTCCAGATTTTCCAGGTCATCTGTCTTTGCTTTACCGGTTTCCTTGCCTTTCGGGGAAATATACTGGCGGGAGACATTACCCTGTACCAGAGTTATTTTGCCACCATTGTGAATCAGGTTTCAGCCATCATCTCCCTGGTGCCTACCATCACAAAGGGGATCGAGTCCGTCAATTCCATCGGGGAAGTGCTTTTGTCCGAGGACGTGGAGCACAATGAGGGGAAGGAACAGATTGAGGGTGTGGAAGGACACTTTGTTTTCCGGGACATCCATTTCCGGTATCACGACGGGGAGAAGGATACCCTGAGAGGGCTGAACCTGGAGGTGCAGGCAGGGGAAACAATTGCCCTGGTAGGGGAGTCGGGAGCCGGTAAGTCCACCATTTTAAACCTGGTCAATGGTTTTTACCTGGCAGACAGCGGGCAGGTGCTTCTGGACGACCATGACCTGAGCCGGATTGACCTGCGTTCTTACCGGAAATATCTGGCGGTGGTGCCCCAGACTTCCATCCTGTTTTCCGGAACCATCCGGGAAAATATCATTTACGGCTGTGAGGATGTGACACAGGAGAAGCTGGACCGGGTCATTGATGCGGCGAATCTGAGGGAACTGGTGGATTCCCTGCCAAGGGGGCTGGATACCATGGTGGGTGAGCACGGCGGAAAGCTTTCCGGCGGGCAGAGACAGCGGATCTCCATTGCGAGGGCATTGATACGGGAACCCGGTATTATTCTGCTGGACGAGGCCACTTCGGCGCTGGACAGCATTTCCGAGAGGCTGATCCAGGAGGCGGTGGATAACCTGACCAGAAACAGGACTACCTTTATTGTGGCCCACAGGCTTTCCACCATAAGGAACGCGGACCGGATTGCCGTCATCCAGGGGGGACAGTGTGTGGAGTACGGTACATACGACGAGCTGATGGCACATAAGGGCATCTTCTACAGCATGAAGCAGATACAGAGCTGAACGGGTGCCCTGCTTAAAAAATTTATATCTTTTCTTTAGAATTTCTTTTGTTTTTTCTGACGCAGGCTTTTATTTTTGGAGTCTATGCTTGATCCATAACGATCAGGGGAGCGTTTTCAAAGGCGGTGAAAAGCACTTTGAAAACGTTCCTGTAAGATGAGGAGGAGAACAGCATGGATATTTCTACATTAACCCTTTATTTTACAAAGTACGGAGCAATAGCGATCTTCGTGATTGTGCTTCTGGAATATATGAATCTGCCCGGGTTCCCGGCGGGAATCATCATGCCCCTGTCTGGCATCATGGCGGCCAGGGGAAATATCAGCTTCTTCTGGGTCATGGTGATCACTGTGGCGGCGGGGCTTGTGGGAAGCCTGCTGTTATATGCGCTGGGCTGGAAGGGCGGCGAGGTATTCCTGCGTGCCTACACGAAGCGCTTTCCCAAGCAGAAGGAGTCCCTGGAGAAGAACCTGGACTGGATCCGGTCAAAGGGCAGTATGGGCGTTTTCCTGGGGAAGCTGATTCCCATGATCCGCACCATCGTCTCCATTCCGGCGGGGGTGATCCGGATGAATCTGGTGAAGTACGTGACGGCCTCTACCTGCGGCATCTTCCTCTGGAACCTGGTGTTTGTGGGAGCCGGGTATGTAATGGGGGACCAGGTGTTTGAACTGCTTGGCAAAGTATGAGAAGAAGTTTTAATTGCCTTTGGCAATTTTCACTCGCGGCAAGGATCGCTTCGTGAAGAACTTCTACGGTGCAAGGGGAATATAAGGCGGTAAATGACAGGAGGGTACTGTAAAATGAAAATAGCACTTATGACAAACAATTATAAACCGTTCATGGGAGGTGTGCCCATTTCCATTGAGAGGCTCAAGAAGGGTCTGGAGGTGCTGGGACATCAGGTGACGGTGTTTGCACCTACTTATGAGGAACAGGTAGAGGAGGAAAATGTATTTCGCTATGCCACCTGTATGAGAAAATTTATCGGCGGCATCGTGCTGCCCAATCCCTTCGACAGGCGGATTGAGGAGGAGTTTCAAAAGCATGACTTTGATATCATCCATGTGCATCATCCCATGTTGATCGGCAGGACGGCGGTGTATCTGTCAAGAAAGTACAATGTGCCCCTTGCATTCACTTACCACACCAGGTACGAGCAGTATGTGGAATGCTATACGGGTTTAAAGCTGATTGAAAGACTGACGCCTTTGTACCTCCGCGCTTTTATGAAGCATTGTCATTTCATTTTCGCCCCCACGCAGGGAATGAAGGATTATCTGGTGGAAAAGTGTAAAGTGTGCCCTGACAGGATAGGTATTCTTCCCACAGGGATCGAGGAGGAAAATTTCCGGGTGGAGGAGGACGCTGTCACAAAATTCAGGGAACAATATCAGGCACAGGATATGCCGCTGCTGATCACCGTATCCAGAATGGCCCAGGAGAAAAATGTGGAGTTTTTATTACAGAGCCTTGCACTGTTTAAGCAGCGTTGGAGAAAACCTTTCCGTATGCTGATGATCGGGGATGGACCGGACAGGGAAGCCTATGAACAAACGGCGGCAGAACTGGGGCTGGCGGAGGAACTCTGTTTTACAGGGAAAATTCCCAATCAGGAGATCGCGCCATATTTTGCGGCGGCAGATGCCTTTCTCTTTGCATCCAAGACGGAAACGCAGGGAATCGTTATCCTGGAGGCCTTTGCGGGGAAAACTCCGGTGGTGGCAGTGGAGGCTTCCGGGGTAAAGGATTTGGTGAAGAGCGGTTTTAATGGTATTTTAACGGAAGAAAGCAGGGAGCAGTTCGCGGGGGAACTGGATTCTCTGCTGAAAAACACATCCATCAGGGAGCGTATGGCGTCCTATGCCGGCCAGTCGGCTCTCGCTTACAGGGAAGATACGGTTGCTTTGCAGGCTGTTCACTATTATAATAGTGTTATCAATCTGACAGAAGGAAAAGGGGAGACATGGATAAATACCGTATTTTAATTGTAGAGGATGACAAGGAAATCAGGGACGGCGTGGAGATCTATCTGCGCAACCAGGGCTACGAGGTCTTTCAGGCCGCAAACGGCGCTGAGGGACTGAAAGTGATCGAACAGCAGGAACTGCATCTTGCCATTGTGGATATCATGATGCCTGTGATGGATGGCGTGACCATGCTGATGAAGCTGCGCTCCATGAATTATGAATTTCCTGTGATCATGTTGTCGGCAAAGTCGGAGGAAGTGGATAAGATCATGGGGCTGAACATGGGGGCGGACGACTATGTGACAAAGCCCTTCACGCCCCTGGAGCTGCTGGCCAGGGTCAATTCCCATCTGCGCAGATACTCCAAGTATCTCAGCGCGGTGAATGACGATAAGGATAAAGAGCACATTTATACCATCGGGGGCCTGGAACTGAATGAGGATACAGTGGAGGTATCCGTGGACGGCGAGCCTGTAAGGCTGACGCCCATGGAATTTAAGATCGTGCAGCTGCTGATCAAGAATCCGGGCAGGGTGTTCTCGGCGGAAGAGATTTATGAGCGTATCTGGAATGAAAAGGCAGTGAACACGGATACCATCATGGTACACGTGAGGAATATCAGGGAAAAGATTGAGATAGATCCCAAGAATCCCAAATATCTGAAGGTGGTATGGGGCGTGGGATATAAGATTGATAAGCAGTGATGCTTTTTGTGAAAGGTATGGTTTCATGATGAGGAAAAAGAAGGCACCGGCAGTTGTCACACAGACGGAAGAAAAAGCGGTTGAGATGACACAGGCGGAAGGAAACGCTGAAAGCACCTGGAAGGCTGAAAACATTGGGAAGGCGGAAGGCATCCGGAAAGCTGAAAACATTGGGAAGGCGGAAGGCGTTGGAAACGCTGAAGGCACCGGGAAAGCCGAAAACACCGGAAGGACGGAAGCGGAAGAAACCGTGGGAAAGGCTGCCCGCCGCAGGAAAAACGGCGCGTGGATCTACTGGGGGCTTCTGGTCAGCGCAGCCCTTGCCCTGGTCCTGTTCTGCATGTATGGCTTTTTCCGCGACAGGGCGGAGGAAACCGCAAGCAGTTCCCTGGAGGAATATAACAACATAGCATGGCAGATCGGAAGAGCGTCGTGTAGGGAAAGAGTGTTCGGTTGGGTGTATGTGGGGGG
>CANDMD010000235.1 GCA_947385725.1 uncultured Lachnospiraceae bacterium
GTATATTGGTTGGAAGAATAGTAGCTCTGGTATGCTGCTTATTATGTGCTTTTCCTTTCTTTGTTATAAGTGTTTGGGGGAAGGATAGTAGTGAGCCTATAAATTTTTGGAGTGGAGACGCCTCACTAAAAGATAAAGTTAAGAATGTAAAAGGCTATAATACGGAAATGGCTGGATTATATAAAAAGTGTGCGTTATTCTTCTTACTGACAGGGATTTTATTTGTAGTTTTTCCTATTGCTGGAATTGGGTTGTTAGTGTTTGATTGTTCGGCGGGGATTTATTTGGCATATCGGTTTTATAAGGGGGTTTTGAAAAGATGGTCTTAACTGAAAAATTCGATTTCTTTTGGACGACGATGGAACTGTGCGATTGGAGCAAGGAAGGGGATGATGATAAGGTACTGAATCCGCTGATCAAATATCTCTCAAAGCAGGATGACTGTATTATTTTTGAGTTTGACGATCTCATGACAGAACTGTTGTATGATCTGGATACGGAAAAGCTGGCAGATCAATGTGAGAAGGTTGACCCGCTGATGTGTGACGACACATTTTTATATTCCAGGTGTGCCGCTTTGATCAATGGGCCGGATTTCTATGAGAAGGTCAAGCGGGGGGGAATGAAAAAGGTATGGGGTATGGATTTTGAAGCCCTGCTCTATGTTCCGGGGAAGGCGTGGGCATTAAAACACCGGCGTTCTGCTGACGATTATCCCCACATTTCTCCATTGAGCTATGAAACCGGAAGCAATGAGGAAGGCTGGAATAAATAGCTTCTAACTTGATGGAGCCGTTGCCAAGTTGCGGGAGGATGTATACGATGGACAAAAAAACTACAGATGCGGAAATCAAAATGCGTTACCAGTACAGCGTCAGAGTGCTGAAAACCTGTGTCGATGCTCCAGATCAAGTCAAAGAAGCTACTGAGATTTTGAAGGAACTGGCTGAAGGGGGGTATGTGGAGGCACAGTGCAGTCTTGGTGATTACTATTCTGAGGGCTGTTATATAGAACCGGATCAGGCCAAGGCGGCTTATTGGTATGCGGAAGCCGCAAAAAGAGGAAGCATAAAAGCTGCTGAGGCCCTGACAAGTCTGTATTGCTGCCGCGCTCTTGATGGGATGTCCCCAGAACAGGCGTCGGAGCTGGAGCTGGAGTGGCATAAAAAATGGTTTTCCATGCTGGAGGCGAAGGCCGGAAAAGGCGGCATCGAGGAAGCCGAAGCCCTGATGAACTCCTATATGTACCAGCCTCCCACCGACATGGAGGGAGAACAGGCCACAGCACTTGCCCGTAAATGGTATGAAAAATGGATCGCGCTGTTGAGAGCCAAAGCGGAGAAAGGGAGCGTCCGGGCCAGGAAGAAGCTGGCCGATGTCCTGTATTCCGGCGACGGTGTTCCGGAAGAGCTGCTGTCGGAATTTTCCGACGAGGAGGATGACCGCAGCCTGGAACAGTCTGTGGAACTGTACGAGCAGCTGGCCGCCCAGGGTGACGCGGAGGCATATTTCTCCCTTGGGTGCGCTTACGACTATTTTGAAGCGCCGGAAGAGGATCTGAAAAAGTCTTTTTCCTATTTTATGAAAGCCGCCCAGATGGGTTATGCGCAGGCGTATACATGTTTGGGCTCGGCATATTTCCAGGGCAAAGGCGTGGAGAAGGACTGGGTAAAGGCCAGAGAAATGTACCAGACAGGCGCGGCTATGGGGAATCCTTTCGCTATGCTTCAATTTGCAAACTGCCTCAAGCGGGGAACCGGAGGAGAAAAAGACTATCCGGCGGCGAGAAAGCTGTATCTCCAGTTGGCAGAGCATCGAAATGATGATGCCTTATATGAGTTGGGAGATATGTACTTAAAGGGTCTGGGAGTAGAGGTCGATTTACAGAAAGCCTTTGACTGCTTTACAAAGGCGGCAAAGCATGGCAACCGTGCCGCCGAAAATGCACTGAACAGTAAGAAATTCAGGGATTTCAAAAGGTAAAATTTTATTTGAAAGAGAAATAAAGGAGAATCCAAAATGATACTTAATATGAGTCAAACTGATGTATTGAAAGATTTTTGTGCCCTGTTACTTTGCGGGCACCAGGAAAAAGCGTTTCGTCGCTGTAAAGAATGTATGGAAAATGCGGCCGACGAATATGGCGGCATTCCTGATATTTTATATGTGCTCTCCGGGAACGATGTCGATCCGGATGATCCATTTGGAAATATGGCCAGTGATGACAAACAATCCGTAAAACCGCAATACTATCTGATCTCTACTGACGCCGGCGCACCAGATTTAGAGGACTTTTTCTGGTTCGTTGAGAACCTCAGGACAGCGCGGGGACTTGATTTTACCATTGATGAAGAAAAATTCTCAGACGATGACTGTATCGTGGAATGGCTGGCAGAGCTTGCCGCACAACTGGAGAACTTATATATTGTTGATTTTGACGGGGCCAGTGAAGATTATCATTTTACGATTATGAGTAAGAATGACTGCAAAAAGGCAATGGACTTGTTCCAAAAGATGACGTCTCATATAGACGGTTACACATTTAAATCTTTTGTAATAACAAGTGATTTCCAGGGATAACAGATAAGCCATGCTCACGGGCAAGGGACAAAACTTTTGAAAAACAGGAAAGGACAGATCGTATGACAGAGTGTAAAGTGATGATTAAAGCACCCATGAAAAAGGTAAAGGCCCGGTTCTCGGACTATGAGGATATGGAGTTTGAAAAGCGGGGAGACTGGACGCTGGTGGAGGATTACTCCGGAACCCAGTTGTTTGGCTGGGGAATCTCTAACTGGGTGAAACTGGCCGGAGAGGATGAACTGATCTACGCTTACTATGACGAGGACATGAATGCGGAGTTTATTCACGTAAGGGATGGTGTCTGCCTGCGGGCCTACACGCAGTATGACGACGAGGTAGATACCGATGAGGGAGAAGACGCAGAGACTTCTGTCAGGGAGTGGTCGGATGTAGGTGATTACATGGATAAACATATGGTTTGATTTTTGAACCTGATGGACAGGATACAGGAAGGGATTGTATGAGAAAGGCAGTCATTTTATGTGTGGTATTTTCCTGCGCAGCCGTTCTGACAGCGTGTGCGGGCAATGGCGGCAAAAATCGAGTAGGGAAGAGTTATCTTCTCTACTCGTGCGCCGGGCACCCGTCAGCGTATGCTGACACTTACCTCTGGGTACCCGTGTGCATAAATACAACAGGCGATGCCGGGGCAATGCCTGAAAATGTATTACTGTTAGAGATTGGGGAAACAGATGCACCGGAAACAATGCTGCCATTTGATCCAAAGCTTCCCATACTGTATTCTCCTGATGGGAAATCGGCGCTTATTACCGAGTATAACCATACAGATCAGGTAAAGAGATTGTATCAGGTCAATGAACCAAAAGGATGCATGGAAGAGACGCGGTGGTGGAAGCTGCAAAAAGAGACCGGGCAGCTTGAAATCTGGGATGCTCTGGAAAATCAGAGTATATTTGAAGGCCCCGTGTCTCTGGATGAAACCGGGAATCTGGTTAATGAAAAGTATTATGACAGGCTTTTGTGGGAAGGTTTGTGTCAGCTTTGGGATTACACGGAGGAGACCACCATTCGGACATGGGTGGACAGCAGCAGGACAAAAGATCCCATGAGGGAGTATGAAAGTCAGGAAGCTTTTTTGTCGGAGGCGGGATTTGAGAACACTGTCCCCATGTATCAGCATTATGACAGGTATCATAATCTGCGTCTGGAATTGTACATGGATGAATCTGCAGAACAACTTTGCGGGCTTGCGTATTGCTATTACTTTAACAGTGAGAGAGAAAAATGTGTGGACAGATATGGATTTACGATTGACGATGTGGGAGAACGGGACTGGGAAGAAGATACTGCATTTTCTCTGAAATCGGTATATGGAACAGATGGAGCAGATGCTGTGGAGGATTTTGAGGAAACCGTGGAGTACACAGAGGCCGGAAACCCTGACTTTTATAAATCCCAGGGACTTATGGAACACAGGCGGGATGAGGACGGGGCTCTGGAACTGGCATCCGTCTCTGTTTTGGAGCTGGATTATGTGTACCGGGATGACGGAACCTTATACTGCCGGGATTATACCCATAATCCGTCCATATTCGGGACAACGCTCTGTTCGCTGGAAAGCTATTATGACGAAAGAGGGAGAGTGGTCTATGAAAGCGGATATATTACTCATGGGCAGTTGGAATATTTTTATATTTATGAAGATGAAGGGGAGAAACCGGAATATCTTCTGACGGTTGACTATGGTGGGGGCTATGCGATTCCCACGATGGAACGATATCGCTGAAAGTGGACGGAAGGGAACGTGGAGGTGTTTTATGAAAAAGACAATGACTCTGTGTATGATATTTTTTTGTGCAGCAGCTTTGTCCGCATGTACAGGAAACGCCGACAATACAAATACAGTAAATTCTTCTGGAACAGCAGTTGAAACAGCATCGGAGGAAAACCCGGAAGATCATTTTGATGATGCAGAAAAAACGGTTGATAATAAAACCCCATGGATTCAGGAGTATGAATATCCTTCAGAATTTTCCATGGGAGATAATTTAAAAACCGCAGTCACTCAGTTAGCGCTCTGCTATGATAACTTTGATAAAGATTCCGCCTGTAGTGAAGAGGGGAAAGAAATCTTTGTCTCCAGGTTCATTCAGAATACAAGGTCATCCTTTGACTATCTGGATATGGTCTCCGGGAAGAACAATGGGCAGATCAGCGTGGATGAACTGAACTATATCCAGTATTCCCTGACGGGCGTCGAACTGGATTTTTCCTCTTTCGCAGGTGACGGACTGGACAGATATGATGCAGCAAGCCCATTGAATTATGGCTCGATAACCGGATACGATTACGAGTATACGAATCAGGGGGGGGGATTGTCACTGCCGATTTTGAGGTTGGATATGATGGAACGGCTTCAGCACAGGAGCGTGAAATTACAGTGGAACTGGTTAAAAATCCGTACAGCTGTTTTGACGGCTATAGTGTGGTTTCGATTTCGACGGAAGTAATCATGACTTCATGTGCCATGCAGGAAGGAAGTACCTATGTATTTTACGGAACAGATACGATGGAGGAGGACCAGGGGGTATTTCCCTTTGAATTCTCCCATTCGGAAGATGATTTGTTATACGGGCATTTTGTTTACGTGGATATGACGCAGGCACCGGAACTTGCAGAATTTGTAAAAGAAAATGCAGGAGGTGACTTTAAGATCACATTTATCTGGAATGGGGAAGAAATGGAGCGGATCGAGCGTGTGATGCCGGTAGACATTACACTTGATGATAAGGAATGGTTACGGGAATGAAAAACAGGTTGTTAATAGCGGATGACGAAGCGGATATTGTGACAATGCTTACTTCTTTTTTTGAGGGGAAGGGGTATAATGTCATGACCGCTTCTGACGGGATAGAAACCTTAAAACAGGTAGAAAAGAGGCCAGATCTGATTCTGCTGGATATCAGTATGCCGGGTTTAAACGGTCTGGAGGTCTGCAGGCGCATCCGGGATCACATTGACTGCCCCATCCTTTTCCTTACTGCAAAAATAGAAGATATGGATAAGGTAAAGGGGTTTTCCGTCGGCGGGGATGACTATATTGTGAAACCTTTCTCCCTTGCGGAGCTGGAGGCAAGGGTAAGCGCCCATCTGCGCAGGCAGGCACGGCACAGCATGGAAACTTTCGTGAAATTTACCGGGGATCTGACCATAGATTTTGCCCAGCGCAGCCTGTTTTATGGAAAAGAGGA
>CANDMD010000236.1 GCA_947385725.1 uncultured Lachnospiraceae bacterium
TTCAGACGTGTGCTCTTCCGATCTACTGCACACAGACTCTGCCGATCTCAAGTTCTGAATCTCCGTAGTGCCCCATGGGCGGCATCTTCACATTCTGCTTAAACGCTTCCGGATAAGCTTCCTCAAACTGTTCCAACTGGGCAGTCCAGGCCAGCGGACAGATGATATTCACATTGATTCCGTCAGGCCCCCACTCGGTAGCCGCCACACGCGTAAGACCACGAATGCCTTCTTTGGCCGCCGCGTATGCGCATTGTCCGAAATTGCCAAACAGCCCCGCGCCGGAAGCAAAATTAATGACTGAGCCTTTGCTCTCTTTCAGATATGGATAGCACGCCTTCATGTAACAGAACGCTGCGTACAGACCGGAATACATGGCCAAATCAAACTGCTCCATAGTATGATCTGCCAAAGTAACCCCTGATGCCGACGCCTGAGCATTATTGATCAGCACCTGGATCCCGCCAAACTCTTCTATCGTCCGTTTTACCACGCCTTCTGCCACAGCTATGTTGTCCGCGCCGGCATTGATATCCGCCTGCAGCGTAAGCACCTTGATTCCGTACTTTGCCTCCAGTTCCTCCTTGGCATCCGTCAGCTTCTTTACGTTACGTCCGGTAATAACCAGATTTGCGCCCTCTTTTGCATATGCCGTTGCAATACCGTAACCGATGGAACCGCATCTGCCGTCTTTCAAAACTGCGCGTCCCGCCCCTGTAATAATCGCCGTCTTACCTGTTAAAAATCCCATAATGTACCTCCGCTTCACCAAAATATTGTAATAAGAAATCAGCAATTTCCTTTACAATGTAAAGTATAGCACATCATTCTGATTATTTCACTATAATCCTGAAATTTCAGTTTTAAACATTCGAGGCTGCTGACTCACAGATCACGCGTGGGTGCCTGTGCACTGAGCACGATATGCGAATCAATGCATGAGCGGAATGCCCTGACATGATGCCAAAAGTGAAAAGAAAAATTCGGACTTGCCAATCAAGAATTTCTGTGTTAAAATCAATTTGTTGTGGAGATTCTTCACGCATGCCGGCGTGTCGGAATGGCAGACGAGGCAGACTCAAAATCTGTTGTGGGCAACCACGTGCGGGTTCAAGTCCCGCTGCCGGCAGTAAATTGAATCGCTGAATACCGAATTTAAGGTACTCAGCGATCTTTGCTTTCTGGCAAGATGATTTTTGCTACAGATGTCCGTAGGACGCTATGGTATGTGACCCTCGCGGCAGCCGCCAAATGTGCATGCGGACATGCCCACTTGGCCCGTTACTCGCGGAAATCAATGCACGGCTGAACTATTACTGTCAAAACACATCCCCACTTCGATGTCATTTCCGCACACTGTCACCTCCGCCATGCTGCCCACCACAAGCGGCATCATCGGAGGCATATGCCCCAGATCCACATCCATGACCACAGGCACCCCTTTCCTGCCCGCCACCTCCAGCATGGCCTGATAGGCATCCAGTCCCATCATCTCTTCACCGTTCCGGGGTCTGCCGATCAAAAAGCCCTTTACATGCCGGAACCAGCCTGTCTGCTCCAGCTGCCACATGGCGCGGCGCGTCGCAAACACATTCAGATCACAGGCTTCCAGAAACCAGATAATACCGTCTTCCCGATATTTCTCCACAAACTCCGCCGTCTTGTCAAACCGCGTGCCGGAAAGATTCACCAGGCAGTCCAGGCATCCGCCCAGAAGCCTTCCTGAGAAACGGAGTGAATTCCGCTCTCTCGTCTCTGCAAAGCTGATTTCTTCCTTCCCGACAAAGCATCGGAGCCGCAACGGCTCTGTCGCATGATAAGGGGTTAACGGATGCTCCTCGTCCTTCAGCGACTCCTTCTCCCACAGTCCATAGCCGTGCATGGACTGCCGTTCTCCCGTCAATACCCCAAGCGCATCCCCCAGCGATTCATGCCAGGGCTCCATACCGAAAGCCCCCGCGCAGGGTCCGTATACAGAAGCGGTATCCGCCAGCGTGGCCAGAAGATAGGTCAGGTTTGTATTGTCAGAATACCCCATGAACCACTTCGGCTCCATCCCCGCCAGCTTTTCAAAATCCACAAAAGGGAGGATCTCGCACATCAGTTCCCCGCCGCCGCAGGAAATCAGGCAGTCCACATCCTCCCTCCCGTACATCTCCATGACCTCCGCTCCGCATTTTTCAGGAGTATTGCTGATTCCCACGCCGGCGCCCTCATAACAGTTGGGACCCAGAACCATCCTGTAACCCAATCCTGCAAATTTCTTTTGAGCATGATCAAACGCACTCAGATAAGGCTCTGTGGCACATCCACAGGAAGGAGCCATAAAGCCTATGGTTCCTCCCTGCTGTAAAAATTTCGGAAATCTCATCTCTTCCTCCAGAATTGTTGTCATACATCCGCATTCGCCCCGGAAAAGTCACTGCTCCGGAAACAGCTTCCCAAATACCTCAAACCCGTCAAATGTCGCGAAATAATCCCTGGGTGTCTCCGCACGGCGGATCAGCTGCACGGAACCGTCCTCATGAAGCAAAAGTTCCGCTGATTTCAGCTTGCCGTTATAATTATACCCCATGGAGAAGCCATGGGCCCCGGTGTCATGAATCGCGATATAGTCTCCAGTCTCCACCTCCGGAAGCATTCTGTCAATGGCAAACTTATCATTATTCTCGCAGAGCGAACCAGTCACGTCATACTTGTGGTCACAGGGCTGTTCCTCTTTTCCCAGAACGGTAATATGATGGTAAGCGCCGTACATGGCAGGGCGCATCAGATTCACCGCGCAGGCATCCACCCCCAGATATTCCTTGTGAGTATGCTTCTGATGTATCACCTTCGTCACCAGGTGCCCGTAAGGCCCCATCATAAAACGCCCCAGCTCCGTGTAGATCGCCACATCCCCCATTCCCGCGGGAACAAGGATTTCCTCAAAGACCTTCCGCACACTGTCGCCGATCACCCTGATGTCATTTGGTGTCTGGTCGGGGCGATAGGGGATGCCGATGCCTCCGGACAGATTGATGAACCGGATCTCTGCGCCGGTCTGCTCCTTCAACTGCACTGCCAGTTCGAACAGCTGCTTCGCCAGGGTGGGATAATACTCATTGGTCACGGTATTGCTGGCAAGGAACGCGTGGATGCCGAAATTCTTCACACCCTTTTCCTTCAGGATCTTATAGCCTTCAAACATCTGCTCTGTGGTAAACCCGTACTTCGCGTCACCGGGATTGTCCATGATATCCGTCCCCAGGGAAAAGTATCCGCCGGGATTATAACGGCAGCTCAGGGTCTCAGGCAGATAGCCCAGTGTCTTCTCCAGGAAATCAATATGGGTGATATCGTCCAGATTGATCGTCGCACCGATCTTCGCCGCCAATTCATAGTCTTCCGCAGGGGTGTCATTGGAGGAGAACATGATGTCCTCCCCCTCCATTCCCACCGCATGACTGAGCATCAGCTCCGTCAGGGAAGAACAGTCGCAGCCACAGCCATACTCTCTCAGGATATCAATCAGAAAAGGATTCGGCGTGGCTTTTACCGCGAAAAATTCCTTATAGCCTTTGTTCCATGAAAACGCTTCCTTTAACGCCTTCGCATTTTCACGGATACCTTTCTCGTCATAAATATGAAAGGGCGTGGGATACTCCTTTACGATCTCCTCCACCATTTCCTTTGTCACAAACGCTTTTTTCTCCATCATGAAATCTGTACCTTTCCGGCATCTGCAGAATCTGTCATGTAGGTTTTCCTCCCGCGCAGATCACCATCTTTTTCATTCTTACAACCCATGCGTGCTTTAGCACGCATATGAATCAATATTTGAAATATTACTTTCAAACTTACAACCCATGCGTACCTCAACGTATACCGGTCAATATCTAAAGGTTTACAGCAGTGTGCGCCGCATCTCCTCCGCCGTCATGGGGCTGAGGTAAGACGGAGCCACATCAAACACTGTCTTACAACCCTTCATGCCCTCTTTGTTCATGCGGTAAGCCGCCCTGGCATAGGCTGTCAGTACGCAGGCGGTAAACTCAGGATTGGAATCCAGTTTCAGACTGTACTCCATCACATGGTTATGTTCCCCGTTCTTTCCGGTCTTTCCTGTCCTCAGCACAAAGCCGCCATGAGGGATTCCCGCGTGATCCCGCTGCAGCTCCTCCTCCGTGATAAAGTGGACTGTGGTATCATAATCCGCAAAATAGTTGGGCATAGTTTTGATCTCATTCTCAATCCACGCCTGGTCAGCGCCCTCTTCCGCCACCACGAAACACTCCCTTGTGTGCTTCTGTCTGGTGGTCAATTCAGGATTCTCACAATTGCGCACCGCCTCCAGAGCAGACTCCACGGGAATGGTATACTGCTTTGCATTCTTCACTCCCGGGATCCTGCGGATGGCATCGGAATGCCCCTGGCTGACGCCCTTTCCCCAGAAAGTATGATCGCTGCCCTCCCGCAGGATGGCATTGGCGTAAAGCCTGTTCAGAGAAAACATGCCGGGATCCCAACCCACAGAGATCATAGCTATCTTTCCGCTTTCCGACGCCGCTTGATCCACATTGGCAAAATGCTCCGGAATCTTCGCGTGGGTGTCAAAGCTGTCCACCACATTAAAATACTTCGCGTATTCCACGGTCTGTTTCGGCAGATCCGTAGCGGAACCGCCGCACACTACCAGCACGTCAATCTCATCCTTTTTCTCCTGAAGCATATCCACATGATATACCGGCACCCCGCTCAGAGTCTTCACGGACTCGGGAGCCCTCCTTGTGAAAACACCGGTCAGTTCCATATCGCCATTCTGTCTTACGGCACACTCCACACCTTTTCCAAGATTGCCGTAACCTGAAATCGCTATTCTGATTTTTCCCATTTTTCTCTTACTCCTCCAAAAATTACTTTTTCCGTGTTCCTTCAAGAGCCAGCCTCGTAAACGCTGTGTACTTACACATTTTCTATCTGCCAGTCGATGGGTTCCACGCCATGGGCTTCCAGGAACCGGTTGGTCTGGCTGAAAGGTTTGCTCCCAAAGAAGCCGTTATACGCAGACAGGGGACTTGGATGGGGCGCCTTCAGGATCAGGTGATTGGGATTGTTCAGCATCCTCTCCTTCATCTGCGCCGGTCTGCCCCAGAGAATAAACACAATGGGTCTGTCCTGCTTGTTCAACGCCTTGATCGCCGCGTCCGTGAACTCCTCCCAGCCCTTGCCCCGATGGGAATTAGCCATGTGGGCGCGGACTGTCAGCACCGTATTCAACATCAGGACACCCTGCCTGGCCCATTTTACCAGATAACCATTATTCGGGATCTCGCAGCCCAGGTCATCATGAAGCTCCTTATAAATATTTACCAGAGAGGGCGGAATATCCACGTCCGACTTCACGGAAAAGCAAAGACCATGAGCCTGGCCCACATTGTGATAGGGATCCTGGCCGATGATGACCACCTTCACCTGGCTTAAGGGTGTCAGATGAAAGGCGTTAAAAATATCGTCCGCCGGTGGAAATATCTGTGCTGTATTGTACTCTTTCCGAACAAACTCATAAAGTTCCTTATAATACGGCTTGTGAAACTCCTCTCCCAGTTCCGTCAGCCAGTCATTACTGATCATTGCCATAAACGTACATCCTTCCTTCATCCTGATATCAAAGCCTTCGGTACTGTTAAGGATTCCTCCTGACAACTCCTTACACTGACGCCCCGCTCCCGCAGATACTCCTTTAACCGCCTGATCTCCAGTTCCTTATAATGGAGATCGGAAGAGCACACGTCTGAACTCCAGTCACAGTT
>CANDMD010000237.1 GCA_947385725.1 uncultured Lachnospiraceae bacterium
CTCTTCCGATCTAACTGCGGGAACAGGGAATAGAACAGCTTGACTTCGTGTATGTCATCGGGGATGCCTATGTGGATCATCCCTCCTTCGGGCACGCCATCATCAGCCGCGTCCTCCAGGCCCATGGTTATACGGTAGGGATCATCTCTCAGCCGGACTGGAAAAGGGACGACAGCATTTCCGCGCTGGGGCGCCCCCGTCTGGGGTTTCTCGTCTCCGCCGGCAATATGGACAGCTGCGTAAATCATTATTCCGTGTCTAAGAAACGTCGTCCTACGGATGCCTACACCCCCGGCGGGGAGATGGGAAGGAGGCCCGACCATGCCGCGGCGGTCTACGGGAACCTGATCCGGAGAACCTATAAGGATGTTCCCGTGATCATCGGCGGGATCGAGGCAAGCCTGCGCCGCATGGCGCATTACGATTACTGGACGGACAGCTTTAAGCGCTCCGTGCTTCTGGACAGCCAGGCGGATCTCATTTCCTATGGGATGGGGGAGAAGTCCATTGTGGAGATCGCGGATGCCCTGGCGGGCGGGATTGCGGTGTCGGATATTACCTTTGTACCCGGAACGGTTTACCGCACAAAAGACATTTCCGGGATCTATCATGCAATAGAACTGCCATCCTATGAGGAGATGAGGGCGGACAGCTCCCTGTATGCCAAAAGCTTTGCCATCCAGCATGAAAACACGGATTTCTGCAATGGCAGGGTTCTGGTGGAGGGGTATCCCAACGGGATCTATGTGGTGCAGAATCCGCCCCAGCCGCCCCTTACCACACAGGAGATGGATGATGTCTACGCCCTTCCCTATATGCGGACATACCATCCCTCCTATGAGGAAAAGGGAGGGGTGCCGGCCATCGCGGAGATCAAGTTTTCCCTGATCAGCAGCCGGGGATGCTTCGGCGGATGCAGCTTCTGTGCGCTGACCTTCCATCAGGGCAGGACGGTGCAGGTCAGAAGCCATGAGTCCATTCTCCGGGAAGCGGAGCTGCTGATAAAGGAGCCGGACTTCAAGGGATATATCCACGATGTGGGAGGTCCCACGGCCAATTTCCGTCATCCCTCCTGCGAAAAGCAGATAACACATGGCGTCTGTAAGAACAAACAGTGTCTGTTTCCCTCCCCCTGTAAGAACCTCTATGTGGATCACAGGGATTACCTGGAGCTGTTAAGGAAGCTTCGGGCGCTCCCGGGGGTGAAAAAGGTCTTTGTGCGCTCCGGCATCCGCTTTGACTATCTGCTGGCGGATCCCGACGACACCTTTTTCCGCGAGCTGGTGGAACACCATGTGAGCGGGCAGCTGAAGGTGGCGCCGGAGCATATTTCCGACGCGGTGCTGCGCAGGATGGGAAAGCCGGAAAATGCGGTTTATGAGCGTTTTACCGCCAAGTATAAGCGGCTGAACGCACAGATGGGCAAAAAGCAGTTCCTGGTGCCCTATCTGATGTCCTCCCACCCCGGCTCCACCTTGAAGGAGGCCGTCGAACTGGCGGAATACTTAAGGGATCTGGGCTATATGCCGGAGCAGGTGCAGGATTTTTACCCCACGCCCTCCACCTTGTCCACAGTCATGTATTATACGGGACTGGATCCGCGGGACATGAAGCCGGTGTATGTGTGCAGGAACCCCCACGAGAAAGCGATGCAGAGGGCATTGATACAGTACCGGAGCCCGAAAAATTATGATCTGGTTCATGAAGCGCTGACAAAAGCGGGCAGGACAGATCTCATCGGATTTGATAAAAAGTGCCTGATCCGTCCCCGGAAGGAGACCCGGGAAGGGGCGGCGGGGCATACGGCGGGAAAGCAGGAAGAGTATACTGTAGGAAAGCCGGCGGAGAGAGCCGGCAAAAGTATACCCGGAGGGAAGACAGTTCTCCGCACGGGGAAAACGGCAGGGCAGAATCCGCAGCGGAAACCCAAAAAGAAAACCATACGTAATATCCATAAACGTCATTCCCGCGAGCAATGAGCTAAGGAAACGCTGATTAAATCATCGTTTCCCTAAGTCAGCACCACTGACCTTGTGCCGCTGCCTGCATATGCATAAAGCCGCGTCGTTTGCTTTTTTTTGATGTAGCCGTTTCTGATTTTTCATAGAATGGATCCGATGTTTCAGGTACACTATAACTGTACCGAGACACGACAGCCCAGGCAGGACGTTGGGCTGTCTGTAAACAACATATCTCACCGAAGCAGCAGACGGTTCTGCTTCAGAATGGAGGAAATTCTATGAAAAAGAAACTGGCACTCGCACTGGCCTTAAGCTGTACGCTGGGTCTTGCCGCCTGCGGCAGCCCGGGTACATCCTCTTCGGCGGATCCGGGTACGGAGAGCAGCTCTTCCGTGTCACAGGAACCGGCAGGCAGTTTGGCGGCATCGTCCGACTCCGTGCAGTTCGAAGAGGACCAGGAATGGAACTTTGAGGGCGTTACCCTCAATATTGCCCATTCTACCACCGGTGAAGTGGGAGATGCGCTCCAGGCGCAGCTTGACGCGTTTTCCGAACTGACCGGATGTAAGATTAAAGTGGAATTGCTTTCTTCCAATTCCGAGGAATCCGTATATACCCTGGAGGTCCGGGCAGCTACGGGCAATCTGCCCGATCTGTTCCAGAGTTCTATCGGCGCGCAGCTTGACAAGCTGGATCCTGCCGCAAATATTTACGATCTGTCCGGACAGGACTGGATCCGTGAAAATGTGGCATCCTCTTACCTGGATCTGGTATCCGATGCGGACGGGAATGCGGTATACTGTATTCCGCTCACCACGTCCAATGTGGCAGGCTGTTTTTACAACAGAAAAGTCTATGAGGAACTGAATCTGGAAATACCGACCACGTGGGAAGAGTTTCTGGACAACTGTGAGACGATCAAGACCAGCACGGACAAGGTTCCCGTCGTCACTCCTTACAGCGACGGCGCCGGTTCCCAGATCCTGTTCCTGTCCCAGTATTATTATGTGTGGAACGAAGATCCCGGCTTCGCGGAGAAATATACCAACCGGGAAGTGGAGCTGCACGACTCCGAGACCTTCATGAGAGGACTGCGCAAGCTGAACGATCTCTACACCAAGGGATACCAGAGCGATGACCCTCTGGCGGTCAGCTTCGAGAAATCAGCCATCGATCTGGCAAACGGGGACGCAGTGATGACGTTTTCCCGCACCAATATCATGTCCACCATCTCCAATGTGGCGCCGGACAAGGCGGGGGACATCGGTTTCTTCCCGCTTCCGGATACCTCTTCCGAGGTGCGGGGCGTGGCTACATGGATGCCGGTGGCATGGTGTATGAGCAAGAATATTGCTCCCGAGAAGGAGGCATGTGCCCTTGCCCTGATGGAATATCTCACTACCGGTGAGGCCATCGACGCCTATTGCCAGGTGACGACTCCCACGGGTGCGTTTATGCTCAACAATGTGACCCTTCCGGATACCATTTCCGACGCCGCCAGGGAAGCACAGGAGTGGGTGGCCAAGTCTTCCACCTCCGTGATGGAATATTCCTGCAACATTAAGGGCTCCAACATGGTTACTATTCTGCAGATGGCTGAAACCGGGGAATATACTCCCGAGGAGGCGATTGCAGAGATTGAGAAAGACAATACGATTGACGCCCAGCAAAAAGGCGTTGCCGGATGGTAAGCTTACCGGAACGGATCAAAACATATTCGTAACTGAGTCCATAACTTACGGCAGAACCCAAAGACCTGTTTGCGGGTTCTGCCGTTCTCTCAAAAGCGGATTCCGTGTCCTGAAACCGGAATGCCGTTGAAAGGTATCCTCCATGAAAAACAGAAATAAAAAAACATACCCTCTCTGGATGGCAGCTCCGGGGATGCTGATTTATGTGGTCGTTTTTATCATTCCGACTTTTGCTTCCTTTTACTTTTCCATGACGATCTGGAACCTGAAAGACGCCACATTTATCGGACTGGACAATTTTATTACATTTTTCACCATGACAAATACCCGCACGGCCTTGATAAACACGGCTGTTTTCGCTTTGGTCACCTGCCTGGTCAAGCTTGTGCTTGGTCTGGCGCTGGCCGTCTACGTCTGTAGCGGTATCCGCAGCGGCAATTATCTGAAAATTGTTATTTTTTTCCCCTATCTGCTGGGAAATGTGGTGGTGGCTCTGGCCTTTCGGGCGCTGCTGGAACCGGCAGGCGTGGTGAATCAGTTCCTGACCGCAATGGGATTTGACGCCATCCACTGGCTCACCGACAAGCATTATGCGCTTGCCTCCTGCATGATCGCCGACATATGGAAGGGCATCGGTACCGTGACGATTATCCTGATTGCCGGGATCTGTGCCATACCCAAATCCTATACTGAGGCAGCGGCGATTGACGGGGCCAGCCCATGGAATATTTTCCGTAAAATCACACTGCCTCTGCTGATGCCGTCCATCAATACAGTCCTGACGCTGTGTCTCATCGGCGGGCTGCGCAGCTATGACCTGATTCAGGCTCTCACAGGGGGCGGACCGGGATATTCCTCGGAGGTTTTGGGCACAGCTGTCTATAAACTCTTTGCCAGGGGAAGCTACGGTCTCGCGACCGCCGGAAACGTGATATTGTTTATCGCGGTGGCGCTGATTGTCTTTCCTGTCAATTCCTTCATCGCAAAAAGGGAGGCGGAAATATCATGATTAAGAAGAGAAGCTTTACCTCGAAGCTGTTGGAAATACTCCTGGTGGCAATGACACTGTTTACACACTGGCTGATTTTGTATTTTGTGATTATCACCGCCTGCAAAAACACGGAGGACGCCGCCGGACTGACGCTCTCATTTCCGAAGGAGTTCAGCTTTCTGGAAAACCTGAAATATATATTCCAGTACCAGCACAGCGCGCTGCTCCGGGCATTTAAAAACAGTCTGTTGATTACGCTGATCTCCATATTTTTCCTGGTGCTGGCGGCATCCGCCACGGCAGTCATCATGCAGCGCAGGAAAGGCTGGCTGAGCCGGTTTTCCAATAAACTGATCGTAGCCGGACTGATCGTGCCCGCCTCCGTGATTCCCACCTACTGGATGTTAAATATTCTGCATGTGGCAAACACGCTGGCAGGCCTGTGTCTGGTGGAGGTGGCTACCATGTTCCCTTTTGCGGTCATGCTCTATAAGGGGTACATCAGTTCTCTGCCCACAGAGATCGACGAGGCGGCTGTCATCGACGGCTGCGGAAGCCTGAGCCTGTATGTCAGGATTCTGTTTCCTCTGCTCAAGCCCATTACAGCTACCGTGATCATACTGCGTTCTGTCCTGATCTACAATGATTTTGAGAATCCGCAGTATTATATGTCCGGTTCCAGTACGCAGACAGTACAGCTTTTTGTGTATTCCCTGAAATCGGCCTGGACCACCGATTACGGTCACTTATTCACCGCGGCCATTGTGGTATCCCTGCCGCTGGTTCTGCTGTATATTTTTCTGAACAGGCAGATTCTGGAAGGTATGACGGCCGGCTCCGTAAAAGGGTGACTGCGAAATGCGGCGTAAGCAAGGAAATGCAGTGTAAGCAGGGAAATGCAGCGTGAGCAGGGAAATGCAGTGTGAGCAGGGAAAGGAGGCGTTTACCGTGTCCGCAGAGAACAAAAAGAAAAAAGGATTTTTGAGCCGGCTTTTGCTCACTTACCTTGTGGCCGCGCTGATTCCTCTGTTCTGTATTATCGGCATTCTATTTCAGTGGAAATGGAATGCCGGTAAACGGGAAATGCAGAGCACGGTGGAATATACGGCTGAACTTTTAA
>CANDMD010000238.1 GCA_947385725.1 uncultured Lachnospiraceae bacterium
CTTACCAAAAAAGAGGTTCTTTTTCCCAAAGACACAAACTATTTTACACTACCCGGAGGATGATGCCGTAACGTTCAATGCAGTTTTAATTCCACCTGAATATCAGAAGCCATGGATTTTAAAGCGTCTGTGAACTCCCTGCCATTCGTCTTGCTGCCTATGATACTTCCATAATGTGTGGGGATAACTGTCACAGGCTTTAATGCCGCGACATACTCCGCCGCCTGCTTCCGATCCATGGTATAATATCCCCCGATGGGGATCAGGGCTACGTCACGCTGTACTTTTCTGATATCTTCATTTACATCTGTGTCTCCTGCCACATAATAACGGATATCATCCATTTTCACGATATATCCCAGCCATTTTTTCATTTTAGGATGAAAGGGTTTCAACTTATTATAGGAGCCGTCTTCCGGGAGGGAGGCAGAACTGTTTTCAGTAGTACTGGACACATCGTCGTTAAGGCCTGCGACGGAATCTGATGAAATGCTGTTGGCTTCAGCATTGGAAGTCCCGGGGATGCCCGATTCTGTTTCTATGGAGCCTGGGGATGCTGTGACAGAAGACCCAGGGATACCTGGCTCTGCTACTATGGAGCCTGGGGATGCTGTGACAGAAGACCCAGGGATACCTGGCTCTGTTTCTATGGAGCCGGAGGACACCGTGGCAGATATCTCAGGGATCTGCGGTGTCACCTGGCTACAGCCTGTTGCCATAAAAGGCAGCAGCCACGCCAGTAACAGGCATAGTTCCCTTTTACCTTTGAAGCCCCGCATCCCTTTCAGCAGTATCATATTGAATCATCGAAAGTGCTTTCCGTTCAACTTTCTATCCTCCAGCTTATCTGTTATTTTCACTTCAATTTTGTGATATCGGGGAGATTTTGTCAATAGCATATCAAAATTGGAAATGATGTAAATAATAATACTAAGGTATTCATAGCGTATTGACTGAACATTATTTGTTTGTTATTTTTATAGTAGAAATAAAGTAGGTGCAGTACAAAATTCAGTTTCATAAAACCAAGGAGTTGTTGCATTGAATACATTAATAAAATTCTGGAAGATTTCCGGAAAGAAGTACCTGTTTTTTCTTCAGTTCTTCTGCAAAATTTATCTGAGCCTTGTGGCGGTCTATATCAGTCAGCTGGCGAGAAAAATCATAGATGAAGACATTTTCGCTAAACAGCCCGGAACCGTGCTCCTATATTTTGCCGTGATTCTGCTGACAGGAGTTGGCGTGAGCTGCCTGTGTCAATATTGTGTCAATGAATATACCATAGAACTGTCGTACCGACTGAAAAACCTGGGAATGGAACGGTTGTCAAGATCCAGCTATTCTTCGGTACAGAAAGAACATTCCGGCACATTGGTCAATAAGCTGACACATGACATATCGGAGGTTTCCGCTTATCTCTCCGGCGGCTTCCCGGAGTTTATTGGAAATATGATCACTTTTTTCTGTTGTTTTATCTATCTGCTCTTTGTGAACTGGCAGATGCTCCTGACCTGCTCCATATGTATCCCGGTTACACTCTTCATCACAAAGCGTCTGGCGGATCCAACCTATCAGACAATGGAAGCTTTTCAACATAAAATGGATGAGATCGGCGTGCTGGCAAAGGATACGCTGATGAATCAGAAAACGGAAAAAGCATTTCAGCTGAAAGGCACGCGGAGAAAGCAGTTTGACCGGACAATGGATGAGGCGACGGCGCAGTTTGTGGAGTATGAACGGCTGGTGGCGAAGGCATCCCCGGTAAGATATCTTTTAAATGCCGCGCCCACGCTGATCTGTATCATGGTAGGCTTTATCAATTCCTATTTTGGCAGGATTACAGGCGGTGAATTTGTGTCCGTGATTTTACTGCTGAATTACATAGCGCAGCCTCTGTCCCAGTTTATACGGTATGTCACGGACTATAAGCAGGCGCAGGTTTCTATGGACAGGATTATGGAGATACTGACGTATCCCTTGGAGTGCTCCGGCGGCAAACCGGACGGCGGGGAAGCAGATGGTGCTGGATCAGATGGCATGAAAGCAGACGGTGCGGAACCAGACGGTATGGAATCCGGCCAGGCCTGTTACAGCCTGAAACATGTCACTTTCGCATACGACCAGAAAACGGTATTGCAGGATCTGAGCCTGCAGATTCCCAAAGGAAAAATGATCGCCCTTGTGGGGGAGAGCGGAAGCGGAAAGAGCACATTGTTCCAACTCCTGCTGGGATTTTACCAGCCCCTGTCGGGCAGCATCAGTATGTATGGGACAGATATGGCAGAGTGGGATCTGGATGCGATGCGCAGCCGGATCGCATATGTGGAGCAGACCCCTTATCTGTTCAACGGAACCGTCATGGAAAATATAGCTGCCGGAAATGCAGGCGCCACGGAGGAGGAGATCATACAGGCGGCCAAACTTGCCTATGCCCATGAATTTATCATGGAGCTTCCCCAGGGATACCATACGCTTTTGGCGGAGGGTGGAAAAAACCTTTCCGGCGGGCAGCGCCAGCGGCTTGCCATCGCCAGGGCATTCGTAAAAGACGCGCCGGTGCTCTTTCTGGACGAAATGAGTTCGGCTTTGGACAATGAGTCCCAGAGACTGATCCAGCTTGCCATTGAAAATTACCGGAAGGGCAGGACGATCCTGGTCATTGCCCACCGTCTGCAGTCAATCGTATCTGCGGACAAGATCCTGGTAATGGATCATGGGCAGATCGCGGAGTGTGGTACACATCAGGAACTGATGGATCAAAAGGGACTCTATGAAAAAATGTACTGGATAGGGGAAAGTGTATGAGGGGATTGGCAACTAATTTTAAAAACACCTTCGTATTTATGAAAGGTCATCGTGTCAAATATAGCCTCGGCATCGTCGGAATGACAGTGTCACGGTGTACGGCGGCGTTATTGCAGGCATATCTGCTGCAATTATTCCTAAAAGAGGGAAGGGCGGACAGTCTGTGGCAGATTGCCGCCATGTTTCTCATGCTGGTCATTTATGTGCTGATCATCATGCTGGTGCTTCCCGTCTTTCAGTTCTGGTTTAACGGACAGGCGAAGTACGGACACGGGAGCGTGAATAAGGCGGTTTATCACAAATTCGGCAACCTGAAAATGCAGTATTTTGAAGAAAAGCACAGCGGAAGGCTAATGTCCCTGATTCTATATGATACCTGGTCCATCGCCACAGTATTTATGCGGCATTTCCGGCGTGTGGTGGCAGCCATTATCACGATCCTTGTGTATCTGGTTCCCATGTTTGTCCTGGATTACCGGATCACGGCCATCCTGCTTGTGATCAGCACGGTATCCATGACGGTCAATGTCAGGGTGGCGGCAAAATTAAAGGCGGCCACAAAGGAAGCACAGGAGAGAAACGCTGATCTGACGGTTGTACTGGGTAATATGATTGCGGGAATGTCAGTGATCCGCATTTACCAGATGCACCGGAAAATGATGGAGCAGTTCAGCAGGGCAAACGGGCAGCTGTGCGATGCGGAGAGAAAGCGGACAAGGATATTGTGCCGGCTGTCTGTCTGGCAGTATGTGCAGTATGTGCTGAATCTGGTGCTGTTCCTGTTTATCGGTTCCGTGCTGGTGCAGCGCGGTTTAAGCACCTATGCTGATATTCTGGCGATTATGAGCCTTCAGACGGCGCTGGATGAGAATTTTAACGAACTGGGAACCTATTACCCACAGTTTATCAATGGGTTTGCCGCAACGGAACGGGTGACGGAATTTCTGGAAACGAAAGAAGAATCCCAGACCGGCCACAGCGCGGATGCGCAGTCGGCGGAATCCCCTGCTTATATTGAATTTCGCAATGTTACTTTTTCCTATGACGGGCGAAATAATGTCCTGACGGATTTCAGCCTTCAGATCAAAGAAGGGGAACATGTTACGCTGGTCGGGGAAAGCGGCTGCGGCAAGAGTACACTGACAAAACTGCTGCTGGGGCTGTATGAAATCCAGGACGGCAGCATTTTCGCTGCCGGGCAGAATATTTCCCGGATGACATTGGATCAGCTGCGCCGGCTTTTTGCCTATGTACCCCAGGAACCGGAATTATTTCATGTATCCGTGATGGAAAATATCCGTTATGGAAAAGTCGGCGCTTCGGATGAAGAAGTCATTGCGGCGGCAAAGGAAGCCAATGCGGATGCTTTTATCAGGGAACTGGCGGAAGGATATGATACAATCATTGGAGAGCAGGGGGATAACCTGTCCGGCGGCCAGCGCCAGCGTATCGCCATTGCCCGGGCGCTCCTGAAAAATGCGCCAATTCTCATTTTCGATGAAGCTACGTCTGCATTGGATAATGAAACCGAACGCAGGATCAACGAAGGTATTGAAGCATACGGTAATAAAACAGTGATTGTGGTGGCGCACAGGGAATCCGCCCTCCGAAATATGGATCGGATCATTGACCTGACAAATATGTGAAAGTATTAATGGTCTTTGATCTTCCATAATCTGATTTCCCGCAGCTGTACCGCAAAAATGATGCTCTGTCAGCCTGTTGCGGAGTATCGTTTGAATTGTGGGAGTGACATGGCTCCAGTGTTGAGATTGCCATGGAATTGAAAGAGGTAAGCCAGGGAATCTGGGGACTTGTAGGAGACGGTGTCAAGGAAACTTATCGTATGATATGTGAGCCGGTCGACTTGTCTCTGGGCAGGGGATGTGGGACAGGATGCGGTCATCCGGTTTTCTGACAACAGGCTTTATATTTTTCAGAGCCTGGAACGCGTAAAGGAAAATTCCTCTGACGGGGCGGAGGTGGTCTTTGCCTATGATCTTTTGACAGGAGAACTTTACCGGGAGTATCTTGCGATTCCGGAAAATTACCGGAATATTTTTCCGCAGGTTGATTTCGGGGTAAATGGCGGTTTTGTGCAGATTTACGGCTTTGGCAAGACATATACCCTGCCCCTTGGGCTCAGGAAAAGCGTTGCATGGTTGAATTTCTCCGGGGAGCAGACGGAGAAAGCGATCCATAACAGCGTATATACGGTGGTTGCAGAGCAGGAGGGGCAGGCAGTCGGAATGGGAAGGCTGATCGGCGACGGAATGTATTTCATAATGGCTGATATTGTGGTGCATCCTGCTTATCAGGGAAAGGGAATCGGCAGTAAAATCGTCGATATGATCATAGAATATGTGGATAAGGAAACACCGCCAGGAGGGCGTTCCAGCATACAGCTGGTTGCGGAAAAGGGAAAGGAACCCTTTTATGAGACAGGAGGATTCAAACTCATTCCCCACGAATTCTGCGGCTCCGGCATGAGGAAGATTATCCGCAAGCCAATTTGTTGACTTGGCGAATGTTGCGAGGTATTTGGCTGTTTCCACACAGTGGAAGTAAGAGAGCTAATGTGAAATTTTGTGAGAAAGAGGTATCTTATGTTTAAGAAGCAAAAACAGGTAAAAGAATCCTATGACAAAGAAAATCAGAAACCGACCATCCGCTCCAGCATATGTACCGGAGAACAGGTGGCAGGCTTTAAGGATATCCACACGGGGAAATTTACGGAAGTCATGGTCATAAGGGACAGTAGGGACATGGAGGAATTTATGGGGAAATACGATCTCTCCGCTTCGGATATCAGGAAAGAATGGTGAAAGATCACTTCATAAGAATGGGGCAGAGAGGAATAAACCAGGCTCATCCGTGGAAAAATATGCATTATTTTTTAAGATCGGAAGAGCGTCGTGTAGGGAAAGAGTGTTCTGTTGGGTG
>CANDMD010000239.1 GCA_947385725.1 uncultured Lachnospiraceae bacterium
GATTCATATCAATAAAGATTTTTCATCCATAGACACAAGATTTTTTACAGCCTCTGCCAAAAACCTTTTACCCATATAAAAGTATCTGTTTTACCCGGCAAATATTTTTATATGTGTCCTCATGCGATTGAAAAGAAGTGCCTGAGTCTCCTCCGGCACTTCCATGTTTTGCCTTTCTCCAATATTTTCGAAATTTCTAATTTTCAGGTTCAATCAGGCCGTATGTATCGCCCTTTCTCTTGTATACCACATTTACCTGATCTGTCTCCGCATTGATAAATACGAAGAAATTATGACCCAGCAGTTCCATCTGAATACATGCGTCTTCCGGATACATGGGCTTAATATCAAACTTCTTGGTTCTGACGATCTTCACATCCTCCTCGTCCATGTAGTCGTTTTCCACATACATTTTGCTGAAAGAAGCATTTCCCTGCTGCCTGTCCACAATCTTATTCTTGTATTTCTTCAGCTGCCTCTCAATGATCTCTTCCACCAGATCAATAGAAACATACATATCGTTGCTGACCTGCTCCGAGCGGATAATATTTCCCTTCACAGGGATGGTGACTTCGATCTTCTGTCTCTCTTTCTCCACGCTCAGGGTAACGTTCACTTCTGTATCAGGGTTAAAATATTTTTCCAGCTTGCCGATTTTCTCTTCTACCGCACTTTTCAAACCAGGTGTTACTTCAATGTTTCTGCCTACAATAACAAATTTCATGCCAATCATCCCTTTCGGTTTTTTATTGTATAAGCATTATAACATGTTTAAAGCGGTTTACGCAACAATTTAACGTATTTTTTACATGTTTTTGACATTACACATGTCAAGAAAAAGTTACATCATTTTCCACAATATTCATTTTTTTATTTACTATTCACAAAACGTATGTTTCTGTTTAAACCACAATTTAAGATAACATGTGTGTAAACAATCAGTGGATAATGTGCATAAACCTGTGTATAAATCATTTTTATCAGCTTTTGCATTGTTTTTTCTGTGGATAACTATACGTCCTTTTTTATTTCTGATTATTCGCTTTATCGTTCTTAATAATTTTTTTGTCTAATTTGTACACCCGGAAAAACAGCCTGTGTCTTTCCATAAAAATAATATCCTGAAATGTTGTACAATTAAGCGCAAAAAACAAGAGCCACACCCATAAGGCATGGCTCCATATCGCTTGTTATTTAGAAAATTCTTCTGACTGCCAGGATCTTTCTGTAATCAGCATTTGAAACAATGATACCGGTTGTGGAGTTAGAAGCGTGAACAATCTGTCCGTTGCCAATATACAATGCTACATGGCCGGAGTAGCATACAATGTCCCCAGGCTGTGCATTGCCGATACCGTCCACTGCGGCACCCTGGCTTCGATCTGCCGAGGAGGAGTGAGGCAGGCTCACACCAAAGTTCGCATATACACTCATAACGAAGCCGGAACAGTCTGCGCCGTTGGTAAGGCTGGTGCCTCCGTACACATACGGATTGCCTACAAACTGCAATGCATACTCTGCCACTGCTGATCCCATTGCACTGTCGCCGCTGACAACATATGTCTGGGCCGGTGCACTGCCGGAAGCGTTCTGTGCCGCCTTGGCCGCCGCTGCTTCCCGGGCTCTCCTGCGCTCTTCCTCTTCCTTGGCGAGACGAGCCGCTTCTTCTTCCCTGGATTCCGCCTGTACAAACTCACTGTGAAGGGTAGCATAATCGGTAGATATCCATCCAATACCTTCCTCCACGTCTACCTTTACCCAGCCTTCAGCCTCTTCCAGTACCACCAGCTCATCATCCAGCGGAACCAGCCCCAGTACCGACGCTTCCAGGCTTGGTTCTGTACGGACCTTCAGGGTGGTGGTATTTACGGTTGCGATCCTGGTGCCTACTTTCCTGGCAAGTTCCACAGCTTCCTCGCCGGTCACACAGAACTCGCCCTTTACATATCCGGTCACAGTACCGGAAGTGATCTGGTACCAGCCGTTCTCCTCGCTGATAAAAGTACCAACGGAATTATTATACAGTTTACCTACAATCTCCCCTTCTTCACTGGGAATGCTTCTGACATTTACATAATTGGTTACCTGCGCGATCACCAGGTTGCGGAACAGATCCTCCTCTGTCGGTTCAGCGTCCTGGACCACAAGACCTGCCTCCTCCGCCGCCGCCCACTCTATGATCGCTTCAATAGGCATTACCGTGTCCGTTGCGACATTACTCAGGCTGTTACCCCTGCTCAGTGCAAGATTCACACCGCCGCTGGGCAGTACAGACGATTCACCTGCTGCCTTCGCCGTCAGGCTCATTCCTGAAAAGGCAAGAATGGTTGCCAGTCCACAGGCTGTCACTCTGATAGTCTTAAAATTCATTGTTATCTCCTTTGTATCTGAACGTTTCACACAAGTTATTACAAAATTATTACGTCTGTTAACAAATATATCACTATTTTCCTTCTTTGTCAACATTAACTATAATTTGCCATTCACTGTCAAAAATGTTGATTTTACGCATGTTTCCGGCATTTCAAAAAGGAATCGCCGCCAAAAAGCGGGATTCCTTCCTATCTTTTTTTTTCTCTTATTCTTTAAAAAATCTTAAAAAATATATTTTAAGTTTCTTACTTTTTGTTAACAAAATTTCCTGCGGATACTGCCGCATTGGCTCCGTCCGCCACCGCTGTCACAATCTGCCGGATGGGCTTCCTGCGGATATCTCCCGCCGCATACAGGCCGGGCACATTGGTGGCGCAGTCTTCTCCCGCCAGGACGTAGCCTCCCTCATCACATTCAGCCATATTTCGAATCAATCCTGTATCAGGCCGGATTCCCACCGCCACAAAAATACCTGCAACAGCCAGGTCTGATACTTCCTCTGTTTTCAGGTTCCTGATCCGCAGATTTTCCACCCCGCCTTCCCCCTGGATTTCCGTCACCACATGGCTGTAAAGAAATTCCACATTGGGCAGCGCCTTCAGTTCCTGTTGCAGCACTTCCGCGCCCCGCAGCTCATCCCTTCTGTGGATCAGGTACACCTTCTCACAGGTCCTGGCCAGATAGATGGCGTCCTCCAAAGCCACATCGCCGCCTCCCACCACGGCCACAGACCTTCCCCTGAAAAAGGCTCCGTCGCAGGTAGCGCAGTATGACACTCCCATGCCTGTCAGTTCTTCCTCACCAGGCACATTCAGATGGGAATGTTCCGCACCGGTGGCAAGGATCACTGTTTTCGTCTCCAGCGCTTCCCCGTCCATGATGACCAGTTTTCTGTCTTTCCTGTCCTCTATGGCCGTTACCTTACCTTCCCTAAATTCCACCCCCAGCCTGTCCGCATGGGAACGGAACTGCATTCCCATATCAAACCCGTTCATGCCAGGCATTCCCAGATAATTATCCACTTCATAAGTATTCAGCACCTGTCCGCCACTCATGGGCGCTTTCTCCACCACCAGCAGGTTAAGGCCAGCTCTCTTGCCATACACCGCAGCCGACAGCCCTGCGGGACCGGAACCGATAATGATCAGATCATACATGATTTTTCTCTCCTTATTATATTTTCAATCAGACAAAGTTCAGTGTAACAGTTTTAATATGGAAAAGCAAGACAGAGGATGGTATAATGTAGCTTATAAGAAATTCGCCTGCTTGCAAAGGCGAATTTCTTAAGCTAACGAACAGCATTGCTGTGAATATAGTGCAACTATTCAGCTTTGATAGTGCCTGGTGGCTTGCTAAAGGCACTATCAAAGCTGAGCAGTTACAATATAATCCCCTTAGAATAGAAAGGAGCCCTCATGTCCCCAACAGCCACTGAACCCAAAACCGCCCTCATCACAGGCGCCTCCAGAGGAATCGGCAAAGCCACGGCAGAGGCCTTCGCCCAAAAAGGATACCACCTGTTCCTGACCTGCCACAGTTCCATGGGGGAACTGGAAAAACTGGCTTGCCGGCTGCGCACGGAATACCGCATTTCCTGCACGCCGGTCTGCGCTGACATGGCCAATTACGAAGATGTGGAAACCCTTTTTTCCCATATCAAGGCCCTGGACGTACTGGTAAATAACGCTGGGATTGCCCATATCGGCCTGCTGTCCGATATGACAGCGGACGAGTGGCACAGGGTAATTTCCGTAAACCTGGATTCCTGCTTTTACACCTGTAAATTTACCATTCCACTCATGCTGCAAAAACACAGCGGCAGGATCATCAACGTCTCTTCCGTATGGGGTAATGTAGGCGCCTCCATGGAAACAGCCTACTCTGCCTCCAAGGGAGGGGTCAACAGCTTTACCAGGGCACTTGCCAAGGAACTTGCCCCCAGCAATATCCAGGTCAATGCCATTGCCTGCGGCATCGTGGACACCGCCATGAACCATTGCCTTCCCCCGGAAGACCTGGAAGCCCTGAAAGAAGAAATTCCCTCTGACCGCCTGGGCACTCCGGAAGAAGCCGCAAGGCTGATCCTGCAGATCGCGGAAGCGCCGGAATACATGACCGGCCAGATCATAACAATGGATGGCGGTTGGTATTAAAACCACCCGCCATCCTTTTGTTCTGCACGCACTGCCAGACCATACCGCACCAGTGTCTGGAAACTGCCAGCAAGTCAACACCTCCGCTGCCAAGCGAAATGTGTCCATGGACACATTGGCATCAGGCTTCAATGTTTACCCGCGGGAATCAACTCAGCTTCTCCCGCTCTTCCTGGGCGATTGCGCTGACGTCCGCATCCGTCACCAGCGAATCCACGATCTTCTGCATTTCCTGCCTGGACTTCGCATCCTTACAGCGCATGATCAAATGCTCTCTCTCTGTCTCCGAGAGGGACGCATAACTTTTCATTGCATCTTCGTTTGTTGCCAGGGCAAATCCAAACCCAAGAGGGATGTCTGTCATACCCAGTGTCCCCGGCGCCATACCACTCGCACTGTTGATATCCATTCTGCACACACTCCTTTCTTTTCAGGATAGTGAGCCAACTGCAAAACGTTCCTTTCACAAACGGACTTTCACAATGGCCTGTAAAGTAAGTATGTGCAGAAAGATCAGCCAATATCCGGCTCATCCGTCAAGGATATGGTCTCCTGTGTCTTTCCCTCGGTCTCAAACAAAATGATCTCATTCAAGCCCTTTTTCAACAAGGGCGCCGGTAGATACAGCCGCTTCTGGGGGCCGATCTCCCAGAATCTTCCAATGTTGAACCCATTGACAAAAGCGCATCCCTTTCCCCAGCCGCCGAAATCAAGAAAAGTGTCTGCCGTCTCCTCCGCCTCAAATGTAAACCGGTGGAAAGAGGGCGTTCCCTCCACATAAGGGCGCTCGAAATCCACACGCTCCACATGATCCAGGGGCAGGGGATACTGCTGCCAGCGATTGTGCATATGTCCGTTGATCTGGACACACTGGTCGATTCCCTTTCTCTGATGCTCCATGCGGGGACCGAAATTCACGCGCCCCATGTTCTCCACCAGAATATCCAGCCTGTCGCCCTTATGGGAAGGATAATTCGGCTCGTGTTCTTCCAGAAGTTCCCTGTCATACAGGGTCAGCACCGGCCGGTCCTCCACCCAGATATTGACCCTGTCATTGGCCTCCCACAGCCTGATCTTATTCAGGCCCTCCTCCGTATCCAGGCTGGAGCGGTACAGGATATATCCGTAATTCTGTCCCAGGCGCTCCATGGACTGGGGAAAAATACAGATCGGAAGAGCACACGTCTGAACTCCAGTCACAGTTCAGGAT
>CANDMD010000240.1 GCA_947385725.1 uncultured Lachnospiraceae bacterium
GCCTGGAAAGCATGAGCAGCGCTTCTTCCAGACGCGTAAGCCGAATCAGCTGCCTCTGGATTTGTTCCGCTTTCTTACCGTCAGCCCTTTCCCCCATGGTCTGGACAGACAAAGAGATGGCTGTGATCGGCGTCTTGATCTGGTGCGCAATATTGGAAAGGTTTTCCGCAAACTCATTTTTTACCTGTATTGCATCATCCCTGGTCTGATAGAGAAATGTTACAGTTTTATAGATCTCGTCTTCCAATTTAGAAAATGCATCTTCCCCGGCTGCGGAAAGGACAGCTGCCTGCCCTGTATTGACTTTCTCCAGATAGTCTGCCAGTTCCTGAATACGTCTTTTCTCCTGTTGATTGCGATAAAAGAATGTAAACGAAAAGAGAATACTTCCCGCAAGAAACCCTGCTGCCGTGGCCAGAACGACGAATCCATGATCCGGCACAGAAAAATCATGGGGACGGTATCCCAATGAGGATAAAAAATCCCACGTGGCTGTTCCGTCCGCATTTTCACCTGTATATTCTTTCAATCCGGCGGACAGAATCCCCTTTGTTTCCGGCGCCTGTTCCAGCACTTCCCCGAAAACGCCATTCAGCAATGCAAACTGCATCCTGCCGCAATGGCTGGAAACCATGGCGGCTGTCAAGGCGGAAGCAAGCAGTCCCACAGATAAGACCAGTCCGAAGACAATCATCATATTTTTTCGTCCGCTCATAGGGTATCCTCCAGACGGTATCCCACACTCCTGACCGTTTTCAGGCAGGAAGGCTGGCGCAGTTTGTCGCGCAGCCGTTTCACGGTCACTGTCAGCGTATTATTATTCACATAGCTGCCGTTTACATCCCATACCTGCTCCAGAATCTTTTCCCTGGTGACTGTCCTTCCCTTATTCTGCATCAAGTACAGAAGCAGCTGATACTCCGCCGCACTTAAGCTGATCTCCTCCGAATCACGGGAAACTGTCCTGCGGTTTATGTCCACCGTGATCCCGCCGCAGGAAAGATACCTCTCCGCAATGTCACCCGTCCGCCGAAGCAGCGCCCGAATCCGCGAATGCAGTACTTCCAGTTCAAAAGGCTTCACCACATAGTCATCCGCGCCGCTCTGGAAACCCGACACAATATCATGGGAATCCCCCCGGACGGTAAGGAAAATGACCGGCAGTTCCTTCCAGCTGCTCCGGATCCAATGGCACAGACCGTCCCCCCGTCCGTCCGGCATGTTCCAGTCCAGCAGCACAAGCGTCGGCACATGGTTTTTCAAAGCCTGTCTGAGTTCCGAAAAAGTAGCATACACCGTCACCTTAAAATCCTTCTGTTCCAGATATTCCTTCACGATGCCCGCTATGCCGGCATCATCCTCCGCATAATATAATTCGACCATTTTTCTCCTCTCATTCATGAAATCACTTTGTTTGTATGATACCAAAAAAATGTTACAGTTTGGTGACTAATTTAACGACTGAATTAATTTGCTGATTTAATTTCTTTAAATATCATTGTGGTTTTGAGGAAGAAGTGGTATACTGACTTTATTCAAGACAATCGGCGGCCGGATGGCCATCCATCATGAATCGAAGATTCATGACATACTGACAGACAGGGACAAACGATAGAAAGGGGTTGTGTGGGTATGAATGGAATGTTTTTTATATTAGCAGGCGGGCTTTTGATTATCATCATTGCTGTTGTGATTGCTGTCGTTGCTTCCGTCACTTCGGCTGTTGCGGCGGAGAACTCTTCCCTGGACGAATAGGCGGAATACACAGATATAAAAAGAACACCTCCGGGCTTTTATTCCCGGAAGTGTTTTTTTGTTAAAGAACTTTTCTCAACTCCCGCTGTCCGTTCCTTGCCGTCTCACGGTTCCAGCACGCCATAGGTAACCGTCTTCAGCTTCCGCACCACAGGGGTCGCGCCGGCGCCGCAGCGCTGGATAAAATAAAGGAACACCAGGTCTTCGCTGAAATCCATGGCTACATAATTCCCCGTCCAGCCGTCCCAGCCAAATTCCCCCAGAGAACCGTTGTAGGCAGCCACGTCCCTGTCCATCAGCACGCGCATCAGACAGCCGTAGCCAAAACCCTTCACGCTGTCCCAAACCAGCGACTCCCTCTGTGCAGGATTCAAGTGATTCTGCGCCATGAACTCCACGGTCTTGCGGCCAAGAATCCGCTTTCCCCCATACTCTCCCTTATGCACCAGCATGGAAGCAAAGCGGCTGTAATCATCCAGGGTGGAAACAAGCCCCGCGCCGCCGGACTCAAAGGCCACGTTCTCCCCGTAATACTCGCCCAGGTGACTGTCCGTATGTACCCGCAGTCCGCCCTGCTCCGTCCAGTCATAATACTGCGCAAACCGGTGAAGCTTATCCTCCGGCACAAAGAATCCCGTGTCCGTCATGCCCAGCGGATCAAACAGTTCTTCCTTTAAAAACTGCCCGAACCTCCTGCCGGATACCGTCTCAATGACCGCCCCCAGAATGTCCGCGGAATAGCCGTACATCCACTTTTCCCCCGGCTGGAAGCAGAGAGGGACTGTGGCGATCTGCCTCGCGTATTCCCGGGTATCCACCGTTTCCCCCTGCTCCCTGCGGTCAAGCAGCTTCCGCAACACTTTCCCCATTCGTCTGCCGGGCTCATGCGCCGGATCCGGATAGGCGATGCCGGAGGTCATGTTCAACAGATCCCACACCGTGATCTCCCGGTTGGCAGGAACCTCACCCTGCTTTTCCTCACTCCACACCCTGGGCGAATGAAAATCAGGAAGATACGCGGACACCGGGTCCCACAGATCCAGTTCCCCCCGCTCCATGAGGATCATCGCGGCCGCGGCAGTGACAGGCTTTGTCATGGAAAACAGACGGATTATGGTATCCCGCTTCATGGAAAGCCCCCTCTCCCCGTCCGCAAAGCCGAAGGCATTATAATAAATCTCCCTGTCTTTGTGAATAACCAGCGCACTGGCTCCCATTACCCGGCCCTCAGCGACCTCCTTCTCAATCAACCTGTCCATGGTTTCCTTATAATAATACATATATATGTGCCTCCCTCGCCTGAAACTGTCACAGTAATTCCAATGCTCTCTGATAAAGCGGGTTTGAATGATTCCAAACCCGATGCCTGTATACACAGTGCACCCGAAACAAATTATTCCGGGTGCAACAGCTGTCACTTATATGGTAACACAAACCTTTATGATATTTCAAGTTCCAGATGCAGCACGCTGCATGCCGGAAGCGTGAAGCATACCTTATTTCCCTCCGCCGTGAACTCTGTAAATTCCGTGGTATGTACCGCGTCAGGCTCTTCGAAGGTATTGTGGGCATGCATTTCCCCTGTGAGGATCCTGCCCCTGACTGCCTGGATCGTCGTTTCCGCGAAGCAGCCCTCGATTTCCGCATGGTCCGTAAGGGAAGCATTTGTCACCGTCACATGGAGTCTGCCGTCCTTCCCCAGGGATACGGATTCGGACAGATCCGGGATCCTGTATTCCTCCTCCAGGCCCACTTCCCTGGTCTCAATGGAGGATTCCACCAGTTCGCCGTCCTGGTGGTATTTATAGAGGTCAAAGACATGCCATGTGGGTGTCTTTGCCATCTTTTCACCCTCCGTGAGGATCACCGCCTGCAATACATTTACCATCTGGGCGATATTGGCCATTTTTACGCGGTCACAGTTCTTGTTGAACAGGTTCAGGTTCAGCCCTGCCACCAGCGCATCCCGCATGGTGTTCTGCTGGTAAAGGAATCCGGGATTGGTGCCGGGCTCCACGTCATACCAGGTCCCCCACTCGTCGATGACCATGCCGATTTTTTTCTCCGGATCGTACTGATCCATGATCGCGCCATGGCGCCTGATCAAAGTCTCCATCTTCAGGGTTGCCTTCAGCGTGCGATACCAGTCCTTTTCGTCAAACGCAAGGGCGGAACCTTTCTTACTCCAGTTGCCCGTGGGCAAGGTATAGTAATGCAGGGACATGCCGTTCATGAAGCCATTCCCATGGTCAAAGGTGGTCTCCAGTACCTTGTCCGTCCAGTGATAGTCGTCCGCGTTGGCGCCGCAGGCAATCTTGCTGATGGGCTTCTTAGAATCATAATTGCGCACGTAGGTCTGGTATCTGCGGTACATATCCCCGTAAAATTCAGGGCGCATATTGCCGCCGCAGCCCCAGCTCTCATTGCCCACGCCGAAATAATCCACCGTCCAGGGCTCCTCATGGCCGTTCTCTTTCCTCAGATCCGCCATGGGGGATACGCCGTCAAAGGTCATATATTCCACCCACTCACTCATCTCCTGCACAGTGCCGCTGCCCAGGTTGCCGTTGATGTAGGTCTTACAGCCAAGCTGCCTGCACAGTTCCATGAATTCATGGGTACCGAAGCTGTTGTCCTCCACCACGCCGCCCCAGTGGGTATTGATCATCTTCTTGCGCCCTTCCTTCGGACCGATACCGTCCTTCCAGTGGTATTCGTCCGCGAAGCAGCCGCCGGGCCAGCGCAGCACCGGCACACGGATCTCCTTTAAGGCCTCCACCACATCCGTCCGCATACCGTTCACATTGGGAATTTCGGTATCTTCTCCCACATAGATTCCCTCGTAGATACACCTTCCCAGGTGTTCCGAGAAATGACCCTGTAGTTCAGGGTTGATGTGGCCTTTCTTGACCTTGGGGTTTACATACAGTTTTGCCATGGTTTTCTCCTTTTGCTATATAAATTTTAGTTTTGACTTGACGGGAGAAACGCGGCGATCCTCCCTCTCTTCCGTCCCGGTGCCCTCGGCCTGCGCCTTGTCCCATGCCAGTCTCTTCTCCATCACCTTCCGCACATGGAAGTATGCCGGGATCAGGAATGCATCCGCCAGGATCCAGGCGATGGGGTTTCCCAGGGTCACACCAGTAAAGCCCATCAGTGGCACCAGCACAAACCCTGCAATTGCCCTTGCCAGCATCTCAAACACACCTGCCAGGATGGCAAAGGTGGGAAAGCCCATTCCTTGGATCAGGAAGCGCACGATATTCACCAGTGCCAGGGCAAAATAGAATACCGTGTTCATGATCAGGAAGAACCTCACATTCCCGATAATGGCCGTCTCACCCGCATCCAGGAACAGCATGGCAAGGGGACGCCCCAGGAAAACGCTGGCCGCCAGCGCGATCACGGAGTAGCCCGCACCCAGCATCACGCAGGATCTCAGCCCCCTGCTGATGCGGTCCAGCCTGCCCGCACCCACATTCTGTCCGCCGTAGGTAGCCATGGTGGAGCCCATGGCGTCAAAGGGACAGGCCAGGAAACCGCTGATCCGCCCCGCCGCCGTCACCGCCGCCACCGCGTCGGAACCCAGCGTGTTGGTAGCGCTCTGCAGGATCACGCTGCCGATGGCGGTGATGGAATACTGCAGCCCCATGGGCACTCCCATGCCGCAGAGCGTTCCCATCAAATGCCTGTCAGGCGCCCACTCATCCTTCTGAATCCGCAGAATCTCGAATTTCTTCACAATAAAGAGCAGACAGCAGACACCGGATACTCCCTGGGAAATCACCGTTGCCCAGGCCGCGCCCTGGACACCCCACTGCAGGTTTACGATAAAAAACAGATCCAGCCCGATATTCAAAAAGGACGACATCAGCAGGAAAATGACCGGCGTCCTGCTGTCCCCCAGGGCACGGATCACGCCGGAGGTCATATTGTACAGGAAAGTCGCCGGAATCCCCAGGAAAATGATCCAGATATAAGCGT
>CANDMD010000241.1 GCA_947385725.1 uncultured Lachnospiraceae bacterium
GAAATACCGTGATCTTATGGCTCATCGGGTTTGTGCCGCAGATTGTGATCGCGCTGCTGCTTGCTTCCTGGTTTGTGGATGCCCGCCTGAAGATCCATGGACAGCAGTTTTTTAAGGTGGTGATTTATCTGCCCAACCTGATCATGGCTTCGGCCTTTGCCATGTTGTTCTTCACCCTGTTTTCCACCAGCGGCCCCATCAATTCCATCCTGATGTCCATGGGGATCACGCACAAGGAGATCGATTTCCTGGGCTCCGTGTTCGGAACAAGATCCCTGGTAGGGCTGATGAATTTCCTGATGTGGTTTGGAAACACCACGATCATGCTGATGGCGGCGATCATGGGGATCAGCCCGGACATCTTTGAGGCCTCCGAGATAGACGGCTGCAACAGTGTCCAGAGGTTTTTCCGCATTACCCTCCCGCTGATCCGCCCGATCCTGGCCTATACCCTGATCACTTCCATCATCGGGGGACTCCAGATGTTCGACGTGCCCCAGATCCTGACCAACGGGCAGGGCAATCCGGACCGTACCTCCATGACCCTGATCATGTTCCTGAACAACCATTTGAAGAGCAATAATTACGGCATGGCTGGCGCACTGTCTGTCTATCTGTTCATTGTCAGCGGCATTTTATGCTTCTTCGTATACCGGATGACAAACGACGATGATCCAGACGGTTCAAAGGCAGCGGCAAAAAAGCAGAAGAGGGCGGCAAGGCAGGAAAACCGGAAGTGAAAACCGACAGGGAAATTCCCAATATTGAATGGATGCCCGCCAAAGCGGGCAGGAGGTATAGACATGAAATCGAACAAATGGAATCATCTGCGCAGTATCCTGGCACATGTGCTGCTTATCATTCTGTCGTTTATGTGCCTGTTTTTCTTTTATATTCTGATTGTGAATGCGACGCGTTCCCACGCTGACCTGCAGAAAGGGTTTTCGGCGCTGCCCGGATCCAGCTTTTTCACCAATCTGCAGAATGTGGCCAATGACGGGACTTTCCCCATGATCCGGGGAATTTTGAACAGCCTGATCGTCTCCGGGCTTTCCGCGGCGATCTGTACGTACTTTTCATCGCTGACGGCGTATGGACTGTATGCCTATGATTTTAAGCTGAAAAAGGCGGCCTTTACCTTCATTATGGCGATCCTGGTGATGCCCACACAGGTGACGGCCATGGGCTTCCTGCGTCTGATCACGAAGATGGGGATGTATGACTCCCTGACTCCGCTGATCCTGCCTTCCATCGCGTCCCCGGCGGTATTTTACTTCATGTACAGTTACCTGCAGTCCTCCCTCCCCCTGTCCCTGGTGGAGGCGGCAAGGATTGACGGCTCCAGGGAATTCCGCACCTTTAACCAGATCGTCCTTCCGATCATGAAGCCGGCGATTGCCGTACAGGCAATCTTTACCTTTGTGGGTTCCTGGAACAATTATTTCGTTCCCGCTCTGGTGATCCAGTCAAAGGACAAAATGACAGTTCCGATCCTCATTGCCACGCTCCGGGGCGCCGATTACATGAATTTTGACATGGGGAAAATATACATGATGATCCTGGTGGCGATTGTCCCCATCATTATTGTATACCTGATACTGTCCAAATATATCATTGCGGGCGTTACGCTGGGCGGCGTCAAGGGATGAAGTGTGTGCTGCGGGAGAAAGAATATGGTTCATAAAGGGAATGTGCACAGCGGCACAATGGTACAGACGATTTCCGGACGCGAGACTGCCCATGGCAGGCTTGCAAGGGAAGCGGCGGCGGAAGGCATGGTGCTGTTGAAAAACGAGGGGCTGCTTCCCCTGGAAATATCCGCCCCCATCGCGCTGTTCGGCGGCGGGGCAGATCAGACGGTGAAAGGCGGCATCGGTTCGGGAGACGTGAATAACCGGGAGAATATCTCCATATACAGGGGGCTCAGGGAGGCCGGGGTATCTGTCACCAGCGAGGACTGGATCAGGGATTACGGGAAGCGCTATGAAGCGGCCAGGCTTACCTGGAAGGAAAAGGTGCTGGCGGATGCGGAGAAGGTGGAAAATCCCTTTGACGCCTATGCGGCCAATCCCTTTTCCCTGCCGGAGGGCCGCGAAATCACGGCGGAGGATTTCCGGGACGCCTCCGCGGCGGTTTATGTGGTCAGCCGGATTTCCGGCGAGGGCAGGGATCGCCGCCTGACGGAGGGGGATTATTACTTAAGCCGGAAAGAGAGGGAGGATCTGTGCCGTCTGGATCGGGCGAATATCCCCATTGTGCTTGTGCTGAATACAGGCGCTCCGGTGGAACTGGCGGAACTCCTTGACAGCACGGAAAACATCAGGGCAGTCCTGTACATTTCCCTGCCCGGGCAGGAGGGCGGCCATGCCGTTGCGGACGTCCTGCTGGGGCAGGCTTCGCCGGGAGGCAGGCTGGCGGCAACCTGGGCCAGGCATTATGAGGACTATCCGTCCGCAAAAAGCTTCGGATATTTGAATGGAGACCTGGAAAAGGAGGAGTACAGGGAAGGGATCTATGTGGGATACCGGTATTTTGACAGCTTCGGGATACAGCCCCTGTTTCCCTTTGGCTATGGGCTGACTTACACGGATTTCTCCATGAAGTATGAGGGACTCCGGATAACCCGGGAAGGAATCGAAACGGATGTTACCGTGGAAAATACGGGGAAACACTTTCCCGGCAGGGAAGTGGTTCAGGTGTACGTGGCGCTTCCCCGGACAGGACTGGAGAAGGAATACCACAGGCTTGCGGGCTTTGCAAAGACAGAAGTCCTGCAGCCCGGGGAAACCCAGCGGGTCACGGTCGCCGTGGAGCAGAAACAGCTTGCCAGCTTTTCGGAGCTGCAGCAGGCTTGGATTATTGAGGAAGGGAACTATGGCCTGTGGATCGGGAACAGCAGCACATCCCTGGAACTGGCGGCTGTGCTTGCCGTATCAGGGCAGGCTGTCTTGGAACGGACCAGTGCCATATGTGCTGAAACGGCGGAGCATGCCGTTCCAGGTGCTTCGGAATTTGCGGCGGAGCATGCAGCCTTGGAGCCCCCGGGAACCGCATCGGAACATACTGCTCCAGAGGCTGCAGGGCCTGCGGTGAATTATGCTGTCCTGGATGCCCCGGGAGATCCGGCGGAATTTACCGCATCGGGTCAGTCGGGCACAGCAAAGACAGGGGCGGAGCAGTGGTCGGCCATGGGGGAAGAATCCGGGATTGCAAAAGTGCGCTTTGCGCCATGGGAAGAGGAAAGGCAGACATCGTCTGCACCGTTGGCGGCGGAGCAGCCTGTGGAAGAACTGATTCCCCTTCTGTACGGAAATATCACCGAGGGAACCAGTACCCTCGGCTCCGCCGGCATCCGCGTGCCCGGTTCCGCCGGGGAGACCACGGAGGCGTTGGAGGGAAAATACGGAAAGCGCTCCCTGATCATGGCGGACGGCCCCGCAGGCCTGCGTCTGCGCCAAAGCTATGAGGTTGACCGGCAGACGGACACTGTATATGGCGTCGGCGTCCTGGGTTCCCTGGAAAACGGATTCCTGGAGGAGGACATACGCCATGAGGAGGCGGATGTCTATTATCAGTACTGTACGGCGTTTCCGGTGGGCACAGCGCTGGCGCAGACGTGGGACGTGGGACTGATGAAGCGGTTTGGGGAGGCCATAGCGGCGGAGATGGAGGAATTCCATGTGGATCTGTGGCTGGCGCCGGGAATGAACATCCAGAGGAATCCGCTGTGCGGGCGCAATTTTGAATATTATTCCGAGGATCCGCTGCTGTCGGGAATGATGGCTGCGGCGGTGACGGAGGGCGTCCAGGAGGACGGACGGCACGGCGTCACAATCAAGCACTTTGCCTGCAATAACCAGGAGGATAACCGGATGGGAGTGGATGTACGTGTTTCCCAGCGGGCGCTCAGGGAAATCTATCTCAGGGGATTTGAGATTGCGGTGAAGAAAAGCGCCCCGGTGGCAATCATGACTGCCTACAACTGTATTAACGGCGTCCACGCCGCAAACAGCCGGGATTTATGCACCGTTGTTGCCCGTGGGGAGTGGGGATTTGCGGGTGTGATCATGTCCGACTGGAACACCACTGTCCCGGCGGACGGCAGCGTGCCATGGAAATGCGGGGCAGCCGGAAACGATATCATCATGCCGGGAACCCCCGATGACGCGGAGAATATCCGCAAAGCATACGCCGGAGGACAACTTTCAGAGGAGGCGGTCAGGAACTGTGCCGGGAGGATCCTTGCGCTGATAGAGAAACTGACTATATAAAAGAATATTGCAGGGGGACTGCTTATGCATCGGCGTCCTGCCCGTTTGCAGGCGCCCCCTGTTTCTTCATCCCGGTCACGTCCCAATCGGAGGAGGAATAGAGATTGCGGTATTTTTTAGGCGTCATGCCGGTAAAATCTTTGAACAGTTGTATAAAATGGCTCTGCGAGGAGAAAGAAAGGTAATTTGCGATTTCAATCAGGCTATAGTCGCAAAACTTTAAGAGATGCTGTGCTTTCTCAATCTTTTTCTCACGGACATAGTCGCTCACTGAAACGCCTGTTTCCTTTTTGAACAGGCGTGACAGGTAGCTTACGGATAATCCGGTATGTTCGGAAAGAATTTCAATGGTTATCCGTTCTTTAATATGGGCGTAAATATAATCAATGCAGATCGTTACCGGCTTGGACATTCCCTGGCTTCTTGTCAGTATCCGCATTTTCCCGGTAAAGTCCAGGACCATGTGGTCATGAAGGCTGATCACCGCCTGACAGGAATGGAGATTGTCAAGTCTCAGGATATAAAAGTCGCTCAGCCGGAATGCCTGTTCCGTTTCCATGCCGGCTTCCACGCAGAGCCTTGTTATGAAAGCCGCCGTAATCACAAAATGATATTTCAGATTGGTAACGGGATCATGGGAAAGCATGCCTACGCCTTCTGTCTCGGCAAATTTTTTCTGTTTACAGTTTTCACGCACGAAATCAATGTCCCCTGAACTGACGGCATGGAAAAAAAGCTGTTCCTCGCTCAGGGGGCGATGAAACTTTTCTTCTTCGCTGTCCGTCATTTCCTGTATATACCAGTCCTGTAATATTCCCATGCCTGTCCTCCTGTTGCATAAAACAAAAACATTGTAGCATAATTTTGACCTTACGGCAACCTATTGATGATTTCTCGTAACAGTTCAGCCTGCCGCAAATCAAACTTGATGCCCCGCCGGCTTGCTGCGGGGTATTTGACTTCTGCCGATTTTGTGTTATTATGTAAAGAAATATAGTTTCAAAGCTTATTGCAATTCCTGAGTCAATGAATCAGGCAAAGAAGGGAATTGCTGAACGGAAGGGCATGGGAAACGATAATGGCAACATGGAATTCCAGGGGGCTGCGTGGGTCTACCCTGGAGGATATGATCAACCGCACAAATGAAAAGTATGAGGAGGCGGGGCTGGCCCTGATCCAGAAAATACCCACCCCCATCACCCCCATTAAGATCGACAAGGAAAACCGCCAGATCACCCTGGCCTATTTCGAGCAGAAGAGCACCGTGGACTATATCGGGGCTGTCCAGGGGATTCCCGTGTGCTTTGATGCAAAGGAGTGCGCGGCGGATACCTTTGCCCTGCAGAATATCCATGAGCATCAGGTGAAATTTATGGAAAACTTCGAAAAGCAGGGCGGGATAGCATTTTTCCTGATCTATTACACCCACAAGGATGTAATGTACTACCTGCCCCTGG
>CANDMD010000242.1 GCA_947385725.1 uncultured Lachnospiraceae bacterium
CCGTGGCTTTTTACCTCCAGCACGCCCCACAGCTTCCCGTTCCACAGCTCTACCGTAGGGTTCATGCTGAACACCTTCCGTTTCAGCAGACGGTTGTGCAGGTAGACAGCAAGCCCTCTTTCCCCTTCTTCCTTCAGGTGTTCCTGCCCGATTTTCTCCAATATTTGGTTCTCATACTGGCACAGTTCCCCGGATTCCATTTCCATGGACTGATCCGAGATGCCGCCCCAATCCTCGTCATAAGGGTACAGCAGGCCGCTCAAGGGGCTGAACAGCTTCAGTTCCTCCAGTTCTTCCGTAAGCTGTGCGATTGGGCGATCCCTGCGCAGCACCATCCCATACCCTGTCTGCACAACGCCCTCTTTCCTCATCTGGCCTTCCCCAAGTTTCCCATAATCCAGGTACGGCTGTACATCCTCATGGATGTGGATCTGTGCATTTTCCAGATAATAATGCCCATAATCCACGGCGGTCCGGATATCTTCCGGCAGTACCGTATACTGCTCCAGCTCTGCAATCACCCTCATGGCTTCTGCCATATCCTTTGGTACCTCTGCCTCCAGGGCTGCAAACAGCTTTCCCCTTTCCTTCTCATCTCTCAGGATGCCTTTTTCCGCCAGCATCCCTGAAAGCCCGTTCATTTCCCTGATGTCCCCGGAAAACGGCAGGAAATCCTCCAGCTCCCGAACAGGGCAGGTGATGCCTAATACTTTGCACTCATCCAGCCCATCTACCCCCAGGTTCTTCACCGCCAGCGCGAGCCTTTCCTCAGAAGCCGGGAGGGATACCGGGTAGGAGTGGTAATGTCCCGCCGCGTAAAAAGGGGAATGCAGCGATGCCTGGATGACGCACGATCTGTCATATCCAGGTGTCGGAAGGTATTTCCCGTCATAGACCTGTTCCAGCGGCTCCCCCGTCCGGATTACATAGCTGTAACCCGTAAAGCGCCCCACATTGTTTCTGGTATATTCCCTCCCTACCGCACCGTAGTCAATAAAAGGCGCAAGCCGCTTCGGCACTTCCTCCTTCCCCAGCAGGTGCCTCCCCAATGCCTCATGGCCTGTGACGCCATCGAAGAGCCTGAACTTGTCCATGTTGCAGGACAGGTTCACGATCTCCGCCATGGAATTCGGACTCTCGATATCCAGCGCCGCCTGGAATACAGCCTTTTCCCTTTCTGTCATCCCTTCCATATGCCGGTCCAAAAACTCCAGTTCCCGTATGCCCTGTCCCGGCTGGAGCGGCATCCCCTTCAGATGTGCCTTTAAGCCCTCCAGCGTCCCGGTGACATCCTCGATTATAACTGTGCCCTCGTCACCGTTCTTCATGGCGGCCCGCCTTTCCTGCTTCCCCAGGGGGAATGCCAGCCATTGGCCGTCCGGTGCGGCGCTGCCGCTCAAATATACCCTTGTCATCCTCTGCTCCTTTCTTCCTCCAATACCTCTGCCCCATACCGCCGGACCAGGAACGCCGTGACGACTGTCCGAAATGTCCCATCGCTGATCAGTTCCGGGTCGGTAAGCTCCGACAGGCTCAGACGGTTGGTTCCCTTGTACAGGTCCTTTGCGCAGTGGAACACCACATAGCCGTCCAGCCCGATGCCCCGGATGCTGACGGCGGAAAAGTCAATCAGATCCGGATGCACCGCGCCCTCCGCCATCCCCCACAGCGCATGGTCTGCCGTCAGCAGGTAGAGGGCGGCGCACATGGCCTCCCTGTCAGGGACATCCGCCTGCGCCTTCCACTGGCGCCGGAACCGCTCTTTGTGTCCCCCGTCCCGGAACGCGCTCCCGGTGCTGCCCTCCAGGCGCGACACGCGGTCTGTAAACGGGCCGAACCCCACCTCCCCGGTAAACCGTCCCAGGAGGCTTGCGAAGTCCCCGCATCCGCCTCCAACGCTTCCACAGGGGCTGCCCCCGCCGGGCGGCTCGCAGTCCCCCTGCCCCTCTGTCTGCCCGCCGCAGCATCCATGCGCCTTTGTCATTTCCAGCCTGCTCACGGACATCCCGGCTTTCCTGGGCTTAAATCCCGGAACCTGCTGCATCTGCGCCTCCATCCCTGCAAGCGGCATGCCGTTCATAAATTTAGATGCCATATCTCCCTTTCCTTTCTGTCTTTCCAGCCTGTCTGCCGCAGATGCAGAAACGGCCAGTCTCCCGGAATATCCGAAAACCCGGTCGCCTTCCGCAGCAGTGCTGTAATGCGGTGATCCCCTCCCCGCAGTTTTACCCCATGCCCATGGCCTGTGTACCGCCTGTTGCCCGCTGCACACCTGCCTCGCCAAGTATCTCCTACCCCTGCGTGATGCCCTTCAATTCCTGCTCCGTCTTGATGCTGGAACGCCTTGTATCCATGTAGTCCACATACAGGCTGCACCCCTCGTCACTATCCACGGCTTCCTGGGAGAACGACTCTCCCCACCCGTCCGTCATCTGTCCATGCCATTCGTCCTTTAATGTTTCCAGTTCCCCGTCCGAAACCACGCCATGGCATTTTACTGTCAGCACGCTCCATATGCCGTGCGACCATACCTCCACGCCCGGATGCATGCTTATGATGCGCTCCCTTAAGGACAGGGGCTGTAAATATTCCGCAAGCCCCCTTTCACTCTGCCGTATTTCGTCTTTATCCAAGGCATTCTGTATCTCACGCTTATACCCGGATAAAACAATCCTGTTCAGCGCCCTGCTATAATCCTCCGAATCATAAAAACGCCCGCTCAAAGGACTGTATAGCTTGATTTCCACAATGTCTTTTTCCGCGCTTTCCTTTTCCTGCCTCCGATCTGTCCGCAGATTTTATAGTCTGCAGCCGCCTGCCCCCCTGATTCTCCCTATTCATTCTCCTGCATCCAGCCGTCAAAATCTTCCAGGCTCATCTGTCCCTCTATCTGCCCATCCTCCATCCACCAGGAGAACACATCCCCCGCCGTTTTCCACTTTGTGGGTATCCCCGCCGCGTGGATCACGTCTAGCATCCTCCCGAATGCCTGGGTATATGCCTGCCTGTATGTGGGGAACAGGCCGAATTCCATCCACCTGCGTTTCCCCGCCATCGGGCAGCCTATGCAGCCCACACGGTGGAATCCCATGTCATAGAGCGGGTTCATGGGGAGCCTTTCGCTGCGGATATACTCCCATACGTCCCTGTCCGTCCAGTCCACGATGGGGTTGCAAATCCTCTTTCCCTTCAGTTCGCAGCATTCGAACATCTGCCTATTCTCGTCATTGTCGTTGTTCAGGATAATCTTTTTATCCCGGTTATAGGTGAAATTCTCATACACCCCCCGGCTTTTCCTGCGTCTGGCGCTCTCCGCCCAGCGGACGCCGGTGGTGATAAAACGGTCCCTGCAGTAAGATTCCTTCAGCACCTGGCAGCAGTATCTCTGCAGCCTTGTGGGCGGGAATTTCTTTATGGGGATCAGCGTCCACATCGTCACTCGCTGTCCCTTGTAGGCCGGATAATTCACCCTGCATGTGACTCCCTGTTCCTCCAGTTTCCGGAAAGTCTCCCGCACATAGTAGATGGTAGGGGGCGCGTCCGCCGTGGTGAGGTTGTGCTGTACCTCATAAGGGATGCCCGCCCTCCTTACGATCTCCCGGCAAACGGCGCTGTCCTTGCCCCCGCTGTCCGTCACCACCAGGGGGCTTTCATACAGGCGCAGCGACATCTCCGATGCCATTTTTACCCTTTCGATTGCTTTCTGTTCTAAATCCATCCAAAAGGGAGTCAGATATCTTTTCCTTGGCCAGGACTCCGCCTCCTTCCTTCTGGTTTATTCCCGCAGGCAATGGGTCAAGCAGCGTGCCTGCACAGGCTGGGCAGAAAAAAAGCATCGGAAACATGCCGGTGCCCCTCAATGCCCGTATTCATTTTTATACCCATCTGCGCGCTGCGGCGCGCACTTAAATCAATAGTTGAATACGCATTTTTATTCAACCTTATACCTCATGTGCGCTTCAGCGCACACTTAAATCAATAGTTGAATATGCATTTTATTCAACCTTCCAGACATGCCGCCTGCGGCGGCACAAAATGAGAAGAATTGCTTCTTTTGCAATTCTTCCTCCGTACTGATAAACAGCCCGCTCCCCCTCTCCATATTCCCAAAGTCTACATACACTTCCCTCGCTCCCCGGCGGACAGGCATACAGCGGGGCATTAAACTTAAAACATTTCCTTAACTGCCTCATAGAGTGCCATATGCCATTCCTTCCCCACACGCTGCACTTCTGTGTCCCTGCCCCATATACTCTTGCGCAATCTCCTGCCCGCTGCGGGAAATGGCTCCATAGGGGGTATATACATAACCGGCCTTGAATAGCTGCCTCTTTCCATATTCCTTGAAATTAAAATGGGAAAAGGCTGGATCCTGCGTATCAATTCCGGCGCTCTTCAGAACAGATTCCCCATACGCATCCAAAGCGACCACATCAGGATTAAAATTATAACGGTCCAGATGTACGGCAATATCCAGCATCCTGTCCAATTCAGGATATTGCTCCAGTTCCAGTGCTGCTTTATATTTCATGAGCACCAGCCTGCTTTGCGGATCCTGCTGTATCTCTTTCAAATATTCAGCCAGCATGTTCAATTTCCTGATATCCTCTTTCCTGCCAAATCTGCGCCGGAATGCAGGGATGATACTGTTTACATCCACAATCCTGCAGGCTGCAAGAGATTCCGCCCCTATGGATAGTAAAGCACCCTGAATAGTTTCTTCACCTGCTGGCAGTTCCAGCCATACCCTGCTGTTTCTGTCTGGTGCATCGGCTTTTTCTATCCACAAGGACAAAAGGCCGCTGTGGCTTTCCCCGCAAGCCGGCAGACGTTCACCATCATAGAGTTCACGGCCGGTATTTGCATTGCGGTATACATATCCATGGGCAGTGAACACTCCATGGTCGCTGTGCCGCAGCATTCTGCCGACTTTTCCGGGATCAAGCAGACTTGCAACGTTATCAGGCAGGTTCACCAGAAACTCCAGCAGGCTTCCTTGAATACAGGCATGTCCCAGACTTATGTCATTTACCACACCTGGATAAAATGCATAATCATTCAGACCACAGGCAAGATTTATCAGTTCTTTCAACTTGGCGGAGCCACCCCCCTTTTCCTCCAGTAAAAGTTGTACCGCGCCTTCATAAACCGTAAGTTGTAGTTCATCCATCTGCCCTACGATATCCGCCAGCAGGTTCATTTCCCCCAGAACATTTACGCCGGCAGGATTGCCTGTTTCCCATATGGCATACCAAAGAAAAGACGGCCATTCACCGATACCCTCCAGTTCATACCCGCCGCCCTCGGGCACATGGGCGCGCTGGAGAGCATCTTCAATCTCATATGGGGTAGCTGGCAGTTCCAGCACTGCCCCCTCGTATTCCCGGTTCCCGCTATAGCCGTCCGCTATGACATTAACCTTCCTGCGTTTCATATGCTCCCTCCCATCTGCATCCCAGCCCTCTGTGACTGCTCCTGTTTTAATTCCTGTTCCGTCTTTATGGAAAAGTCATCGCTGGAATTCCAGAAACTGACGCTAATATGCCCCTCTTCTGTTTCGATCTGTTGCTCAAATTCTTCCCCCCAGTTACAGCTTAGCTGTTCCTCCCAGATACGCTCCAGTCTGGACAATTCCTGCGGCGGCAAAGTGCCAGAGGTTTTC
>CANDMD010000243.1 GCA_947385725.1 uncultured Lachnospiraceae bacterium
GTTTTTCCGGATGCCGCCCTGGGCTGCCATCCTGCGGAGTTCACTCCCGCTGGCGGCATAGCCTGCGGCGGCCAGAAGGGGAATGTAATCGGACAGCTTACCCTGTTCGAAGGGTACGGACAGGGTATCCACCTGATCGGGAATCTCTTTTTTGGAAAATGCCCGGATGAAAAAGTCTTTTGCTTCCTGTGTCTCCCGGTCGGTATGATACAGGGAGGTCACCGTCTCTGCCAGCCGCATCTTGATATCCCTGGGATTACAGCCATTCTCCAGTTCCTGCTTCACCTGATCCAGCTCCTCCGGCAGGATATCCGTGGTCAGCTCGAAATATTTGATGATCATGCTGTCCGGTATCTGCATGGTTTTCTGGAACATGCTTCTGGCGTCTTCATAGATGCCGATATAATTCCCCAGGCTTTTGCTCATCTTTTCCACACCGTCCGTGCCCTCCAGAATAGGCATGAACAGCGCTGCCTGTGGTTCCTGCCCCATCTCTTTCTGAAGACTTCGTCCCATGAGCACATTGAAGGTCTGGTCTGTGCCGCCGAGTTCGAGATCCGCCTTAATCTCCACGGAATCATAAGCCTGCATCAGCGGGTAAAAGAATTCATGCAGTCCGATAGGCGTGTTATTGTGGAAGCGGGTCTGGAAATCATCCCGTTCCAGCATTCTTGCCACGGTGATGGTGGACGCAAGCTTTAACACCTGATCCAGCTGCAGCAGTTCCAGCCACTCACCGTTATAGCGCACGACTGTTTTGTCCCTGTCCAGAATGTGGAATACCTGTTCCTGATAGGTCTGGGCGTTGCGCAGTATTTCCGCATCTGTCAAAGCTTTTCGCCCCTTGCTCCTGCCGGTAGGATCTCCGATTTTTCCCGTAAAGTCCCCGACAATAATGATTACGGTATGTCCCAGATCCTGAAGCTGCCTTAATTTACGCAATGCCACCGCATGTCCCAGATGCAGGTCGGGAGCGCTGGGATCCATGCCGAACTTGATTTTCAGTGGAGTGCCGGTATGGATGCTTCTCTCCAGCTTTTTCTCCAGGTCATCCTCCCCGATCAGGCCGGCTGCTCCCTGCCGGATGATCCGCATCTGGCGCGTTACCTGGGCTTGTAACAGTTCTGCGCTTTGTGGCTCCGTGCTTTGAACTGCAGTGTTTTGAACTGCAGTGTTTTGTGGTGCAGTGTTTTGTGGTGCAGTGCTTTGTGCTGCGGTGCTTTGGGTTGCAGTGTTTTGTGGTGCAGTGTTTTGTGGTGCAGTGCTTTGTGCTGCGGTGCTTTGGGTTGCAGTGTTTTGTGGTGCAGTGTTTTGTGGTGCAGTGTTTTGTGGTGCAGTGCTTTGGGTTGCGGTGTTTTGAGGTTTCATGTTTTGTTTGTCCATTTTGTGTTCTCCTTTTGCGATTAAGGAACTGTGCATGACTGACTGTTCCTGATGTTGAATTTCATAAGATTTTGATGAAGAAACACAATGAAGCGGAAACAAAAAAACTCCCGTCCTTCAAAAGGACGAGAGTTGTAATGTCTCGTGATACCACCTAATGTTTACTGTCAGGCTCACACCTGACGGCCTCTTCAAGTACGACCCTTACAGGGCTTATACTCTAGCACGATAACGGATGCGGGAACCGTCGCAGCCTACTAACTGTTCTGCCCGGGCAGACGGCATTTGGTGCGAAGCTCAAAGATGTATTCGCACATTGCTTCCCATGCGCCTCTCATCGGCCGGCTGCTTTCTGTATGTTTCACCATGTGCTACTTGTTCTTATCATTGCCTTTCTAAATCAATCGCTTGACTATGAAATTGTGAAATCAGTATAACAGATGGGCCGGGATTTGTAAATACCCAAATTTCTCCATTTCCAGATGAGCAAAACGCAGATACGTAAGAAGGCGCATGAAGCAAACCGTTCAGGAACCGCTGGACTGGTAATGTTTTATTCCAAACCTCCACATCCCATATGCAGGAGCGATAAACCATAGCGCAAGCAGCGGCAGGAGAGCATACCCTGCGTTGTCTTCCCGATCCAGCAGATACAGCAGAGGATAATACTGTACCAGCGCGTATGGAATGATGAAAGTGACGATCCGGAGTATGGTCTTGCCGTACACCGCAAAAGGGTACTTTCCATACTCCATGGCACCGTATGTAAACACATTTATAAACTCTAACCCTTCCAGGGTAAAAAAGCTGGCTGCGGCATACATTACATAAATTGCCGAAAACAGGCACATACCGCCGAAGATCATGAGCGCCGCCGTCAGGATCTTCATACCAGACCAGCGTATGTTGCTCTTGGAAACCCCGTAAGTCAGCATCACCGCCGCCTGTAGCAGCCGTCCCAGCCTGCTGTACTCAAACCGGCTAACCAAAACCTGAAATACGATATTCCTGGGACGCAAAAGGATCCGGTCAAATTCTCCTTTCCTGATCAGTGTGGGAAAACAGTCAAATCCCCTTGCAAACATTTCCGACAAGGAAAACCCCATGAGAAATATCCCATAGCACAGGATCACCTCACTGTAGACAAATCCCCTCACATTGTTGAATCTCCGGAACATAAAGAAAACACCGGCAAACACGCTGAAGGACGATAAAAAAACACCCAGGGAGTACATGAAAAAGGACGCCTTATACTCCATTTTACTTTTCAGGATAATCGCTAAATACTTTTTATATAAATGCATTATAATTACCATACCTTTCCGAAATCTGCAGTCATTGGTTTTCTCGGCGGAGTTTCTCTTCCGTATGAAACTTGAGATCACTTAACCACCCTGTACGATGACTCTCCTTTGTGCCCTGTGCATAAGCAATTTTCCCAGCGAGGCAAGGACTGCCAGCCAGAACATCTGCATCAACACCGCCTGCCCCATCTGTGCCCCTGTCAGGTCTCCGCTGTATATCCGGTAGGGCACATTCTGTATGGCGCCAAAGGGCAGCAGTTCCAGTACCCGCTGTATCTTTTCCGGGAAAAAGGGAATGGGTATCACCGCTCCCGTCAGAAGATCCATAGCCGCCACAAAAAATGATTTGACTCCTTCCACGGATATAGTGAAAAACATGATCATATAGAGGATCATCTGCGAGGCGATCAGAACGGAAAGTCCTGCAAAAAGCGTCCATAGAAACAGGAGGAAATGCATTGCATCCCTGGGTGCGGTCAGGCCGTATCCTTCTGGCAGAAAGATCACCACACCCAGGATCGGCACACACCGCAGCATTGCCTGGGACATTTTTACCGCCATATTTCTGACAAACCACATATCATAGACGGAAATCGGCCGGCACAGCTCGTAGGCAATCCCGCCGTCAGTCACGCAGTTTATCAATTCCCTGTCAAAATTATTTGCGGAAAGGAGCACCAGAAACGCCTGCTGAAGCCAGATGTAGCAGCAGGTCGCCTCTATGGTCATGGGATAAACCGTGGGATCCGCCTCGTAGAAAGCGCGCAGTACCAATATCTCCATAAATCCCCAGAAAAACTGTGTCACCACTCCTGCCAGCGCAGCCGTGCGGTATTGCAGTCCCATGGCAAACCGAAGCCGGAAAAAAGAAATGTATTTTTTCATCCGCCCGCCCTCCTCAAATCTTATAGGCGCGGTACAGTTCCGCCAAAGTTTCATCCATGCTTGCGCCCCTTTTTTTGATATCCTCCAACGTCCCATCCATCAAAATCCGGCCTTTGCCGATCAGTATGATGCGTCTGGTCAGGGCTTCGATATCCTGCATGTCGTGGGTGGTCAGGATAACCGTGGTGCCATGTATCCTGTTTAGCCTTTTGATAAAATCACGGACGGCGAGTTTTGACACCGCGTCCAGACCGATGGTAGGTTCGTCCAGAAACAAAATGCGCGGACTGTGCAGCAGGGAAGCCGCGATCTCGCAGCGCATGCGCTGCCCCAGGGATAATTGTCTGGCAGGAGTGCGCAGAAGCTCTTTCAAATTCAATAATTCGGTTAATTCTTCGAGATTTTCCCGATATACGGGATCGGATACGGAATAAATATCTTTCAGCAGTTCAAAGGAATCTATGACAGGGACATCCCACCAGAGCTGTGACCGCTGTCCAAAGACCACGCCAATCTGGCGGACATGTTCGATACGGCGGTACTTCTCTTTTCTGTTCAATGGCCTGCAAGACGGAAGCAAGTCACATCCGCAGATCGTTCCGCGGTCGGGGACATTCCTGTATTCGTGGATGCCGCTGCTCACCGGGTAACCGGGACCGGCGCTGCTTTCACGGTCAGTGCTGTCGTGGCCTTTGCCGCCGAAAAGCAGCCTGCCGTCCACCGTCACTCTGCCGCTGTCGGGTGTCAATATTCCGCTTAGAATTTTGATTGTGGAGCTTTTTCCCGCTCCGTTGGGACCGATGTAGCCCACCATCTCTCCGTCCCCGATGGTGAAGCTGACATTCCTTAAGGCGTGTACTTCCTCATACTCCCGGTGAAAGAGAGCCTTGCAGGCTGCCTTAAAGCCTGCGTTCCTTTTTGCAATCCTGTACGATTTACATACGTTTTCCATCGTGATCATTTTTGCTTCCTCCTGGTAGTTTAGATTTCATCTACTTTCCAAGTAGGTCTGTCTCCGCCGGATTTTGCCGTCGGATACCTGCTATGAAATTGGACTCCCTCTTATGTATCTGCCGAAATACCGGCAGAAGGTCGGAAAGAGGGAACTTCATGATATCAAATAGGGTGGAGGTTGTCAAGCATTAGATTCTTTATGAAAACAGTGTCGGCAGTTGCTTCGACAAGTTCTGCGATAAAGATGTGGATTTCCGGAACACGATAGTCATCCTGACCGCCAATTTCGGAAAGCGGCTGTCATCCCCCACGGTCCTTATGTTTAACCATCTGCGGGCGGATGTCATGTGATATGGGAAGAGAGATCCTTTGCAATAGCAAAAAGCTCCGCTGTTGCAAAGGACTTTTCTTTTAATTGGCATAAAGCGTAGCCTGACCCATGAATGTGTGGTATAATTAACCTTATTCAGGGCAACAAGCGCTATGTCCTGGGACGGAGGGAACGATGGCAAAGCAGAAGGAAATAAAAACAAACGCCATGAGGATTTTGGAGACAATGAAGATTCCTTTTCGGCATTACACATATGAGTGCGATGAATTTATAGATGGCCTGCAGATAGCGGACAAGCTTTCGCTGCCTTATGAAAAAGTATACAAGACCCTGGTCACGGTGGGAAACAGCAGGAATTATTTTGTGTTTGTGATTCCTATTGCGGATGAGTTGGATTTAAAGGCGGCGGCGAAAAGCGTGGGTGAGAAGAGTGTGGAGATGATTCATGTGAAGGATATCAATGCGGTCACGGGTTATATCAGAGGGGGCTGCACCGCGGTGGGCATGAAAAAGCAGTATGTCACCAGGATCGACAGTTCTGCGCGGGTACAGGAAACGGTCATTGTCAGCGGAGGAAGGATCGGCTCCCAGCTGGAACTTTCGCCGCAGGATCTGGCGAAAGCGGCAAGGGCGGAATTTGCGGATCTTACGAGGCGTTCTTCCTGCTGATGGAAACGCGGGGAAAACATGAACAGGGAAACATGAATGGAAAAACATGAACAGGGAAACATGAACGGGAAAACATGAACAGGGAAACATGAACGGGAAAACATGAACAGGGAAACATGAACGG
>CANDMD010000244.1 GCA_947385725.1 uncultured Lachnospiraceae bacterium
ATTGATTGTATAGGGGATAGTATGTTTATCGACCCATTTTGTAACTAACACCATTTAAAAAAACCCATATGTCCCGCATAAGTAACACTTTGTTTCTCAGAATTCCAATCCATTGAAACAGAAAGGTGATTATTTTTCTTGCAAAACTGTTTTATTACCATTCCTCCATATAACATTCCAAATGGTCGAACCCAATCCATATTTGCAGAAAAAATAAGTGGTTCATTAATGTTTAAATTATTTAATTCAAGTGCAAATTTAAGTGATTCCGTTGTATCTAATTTGGGTAATTCGACTCTCATATATGTTCCTCCCTAAATTTTAAAGACTCTCGGAATTACTAATCCTCATTTTATGTGGCTTCCAATCAAGTCTATATGTTGGAATTATGAATTGTCCATCATATACAAGCATTTCATAACAAAGCACTGGGCAGAAATGGTTCTTTCTCAGAACACATCCTGCTTCTATTAATTGCGATGATACTTTTTGATGGGAAATATCTCTATCCAAAACATTAGGTGAATTTAAATCAAATTTTCTGTCCTGATAAGTATTATGGAAATCTCATTTTATCAGAATTTAGGAAATCTCAAAACATGTAAACTGATATAACTAATTAATCAAAGAATCTATACAATTTATAAAAGTATCAATTTCCTTTTTCATTTCTATTAGATTTTGGAAACAGTAATTAATCTCATAAAAAGCCAAAAGATTTAACAAACATTACATATTTTGGTATTGAATATTTTAGAATACAACATTCTTCTATAGTATTTCTAACTCGGACAAGCCGCAATCAAAATTTGGCTATTTTGCGCAAGATTTCGTTGTTAGGTGTCTAATTTGGCAGATAACTCCCGATTATCATTTGCTCTTTCCCTGTTGCCCTGTCCAATTAAAACAAAATATACTCTTTTGTATATCATCAATTCTGGCATTTTGCACAGAAATATTTTGTTATATTTTATCATTTCCTGTCTGGTTGAACAAGGGACAGAATTGGCCAACGCCAATCTTTTGCAATTAATTTATAACTAATAGGACTGATTCGGTGCCAATTATCATGGAATATCAATTGCCGGCTTTGATTTGGTTATTATGGGATCTAAAACTTTTACGTCAAAAACATCTACAGCAGGTTACGGTTGCCTTTTGGACTTCGCTGTCTCTAGCCAGCTTATCCACCATGTACGCCTTATATCAGGTTTCTGTTCGTCAGGCTACGATTTCGCTATCCCTTCTTCTCGCCCACACCTCGCGGTGTAAACCTTGGGAGTCGCTTTGGGGTTCGTTGGCAACTACGCCCCTTGTGGACTTTCACCACAGACTGACGGCATGCCCGTCATACTAGAAAAAGGTGCAGGATACATCCTACACCTTTTCTCAGTTCGGTTATTTTAAGAAAAATGTATTTCGCATATTCTCTTCCATATATTCTACAGCCTCATCTACCAGGCCTTCCGAATGGATATATTTCCACAGACTGGCTAGGTCTTCCTCAAGTTTCCTGACGTAGCTGCTCTGTATTTCTGCCTCACGGATAATATACCTACGCTCCCGTTTTTTAAGGGATTTTTGTTTCTTTCCTTTCATTTCCTGTTTCCTCCTATACCAGATCGATTTCATTTACCGCGTCCATAACGGTCTCTGTCCCTATTATGTCCCGCTTCTGTTCACAGCCTATGATCAGGGCGCGGTGGAGAAGCATCGCCAGCCTGCGGATGCTTCCGCCGCAGCACCCGGATGCAGCCTCCAGCGCTGCTGGCTCAAAAACCTCACGGCTGACACCGCAGATCCTCATACGGTCTTTTGCGTAATCCCCTACTTCCTGCGCTGTCAGTCCCTGCATCTGGTAGCTGATTACAATCCGCTGCCTCAGGGCTTCATGGACCTGCATGGAAAGCGTGTTGTTCAGTGTTGGCTGTCCCGCCAGTACTAAAACGGCATAATTCCTCGAATCCATCTCAAAATTCATCAGCAGTTTCAGGTCTGCCAGGATCGCCCTGCCCAGATACTGCGCCTCATCAATCAGTACTACCAAGGTTGTTTTCTGTTTACAGTAGAGGCCGCGGATACGTTCCTGGATGGAACGGAAGTTGTCGATCTTACGGTAACACGGCTCCAGTCCGAGCCCCTTTGCCAGATCGCGGTAAAACTCGCTGGCAGAAATCGTGGTCAGGGGAAGGTAGACCACCTTGTACAGGCTGGGGTTAAGTCCGCTCACAAAGGCTCTGCAGCATGCCGTCTTTCCCGTTCCCGGAAGGCCTGTAAATAAACCGATCCCCCTGACATTTTTTAAGTATTCCAGTCTTTTTGTCATTTCAGTAAAGTCCTGGTTTTTGTAAAACTTTTTTTCTGATATTTCCTTGTCAAAAGGATTAAATTCCATTCCCCAGTACGCCTTATACATCTGCATCACCCCCATCCATTTCGCTGTAACTGATGTTTGCACGGCGTTTTCTCTTTGCGTTGTCCAGCTTCTTTACGGGTTTTACCGTGTGGAGCCTCTTACCGCTTTCGCCTTCACAAATATAAATTTCCGACAGATCCTCCGGGCGGTAGCGTAAATTGATGACGCGGCCGATATAGTGCTGGGGCACCTCATAAGAGACATTAAAAAGGGACACGGTCGCCGTCGGGGTTACTTTCCTTGTAATACGATGCAGGAAGCTTTCCTCCACTACGGATTTTTCCACAAAGCACAGGCTGTCAAAGTCTTTCAGGTACCGTTCCCTGGGTGTCATACCAATCGACGAGTGCAGCGTGTTGTTATATCCCGCGTCCAGGAAATGATGGTAGCTGTCATTCACATCTTCCAGACTGTGGAAACTGTTCCAGTCAGTGCAGTTCATCCAGCGGTCTTTTTCGGTCCTGTGGCTTCTCTCGCATTTGGCTTTCCCTTGGGGGTGTTATGGTTTTGAATGGATCCTTACGATCCCCAGTTCCGCGCAGATCCAGTCTAACTGGTGATTACGATAGCCGGGACCATTATCAACAAAGAGCCGGCGGGGCACCCCGTACTTAAGGATCGCTTTCTGAAATGTTTTCTGCATGTTCAGTGCGTTGTCATCGAAGAAAAACTCACCGTGCGTGATCAGGCGGCTTGCATCGTCGATAAATACGATCAGAAAGGTCTGTCTGTGTCTGTCTTTATAAAGAATCGTGGGACCGAAGGTGGTATCCGCCTGCCAGCAGTCGTTTGCGTTCTCAAATTCGAAAGCCAGGCATTCCTGAGGCGGCATGTTTTCCCTCGTCTTTCCTGCAGCTTTCAGGTACCGATAGAGGCTGTCCAGGGAGGCATCCTCTTTTTTTACATACCCTTCCTCAACAAGCTTTTCATAGATCTTTTTTCCTGTGATGTGGGGGAACTGTTTCCGGCAGGCTTCGATCTGTTTACATGCATCAGCAGAAAATACCCGGGCTTCCCCCGCATCACTTCTTGTTTTGGGAAGCAGAGCCTCCATCCCTCCTGTCATGTAAAGCCAGTACCATTTCTTTAAGGTCATTGGGGAAAACTTTACCATTTTTCCTCCTGGGAGTTTGTGTTCCCTGCCGCAGGTGTCCTTATAGTATTCCATCTTGGTTGCCTGTGTGAAGGTGCCCGCTACCAACGGCGCGATCAGTGAGAACTTAAAGAGTGCCATTTCCCGCTGCTTCTGGCTGCCCGCCATTTCTTTTCCTATTTCTTTTGCCATAATTTTTTGCTCCTTTCCTGCCGGCATCCGTCCGGCTGCCATGTCTGTTTTTTCCTGACAGTTCCATTGCAGGCGTTGTATCATGGAAAAACTATTCAGAAGCTATGTGGGTATGGCGGCATCAAAACGCAGGGGATAGGAGACGGTGCTTCTGTGAAGGAAAAGCGGAAACTGAAACCTTTGAAAAAAAGAGGACTGCGGCCAGGGCGGGGCCTTCACCAGAAGCATGGGAAGGAGCTGGCGGTCAGGCGGGAGTCCCTCACATTCCCATAAGGCTTCCAGCCGCAAAAACAGCATAAGATTTTCAGTATAATCGTGGAAAATCTGCAGGAAACGGTAGAGAAGCTGGAAGGAAACTCCCGTTTCTTTTTCTGTCCGCATCACGGAACCTTCCTCTTCCATGCACAGGGATACAAGGGCAAGAAAGGCATAGATGGAGTATTCAAAAAATGGAATGATGTCCAAAGTCAGGACAGCATGGGTGGTATCACAGGAGCTGCATTTGAGCCGCAGGATCTCCATTCGCTCTTCTTTTAGCCGGCGGGCAGATGCATCCCATAAGACCAGGCTGCGTTCATATTTGGCATGACGGCGCATGGGATGCTGCCTGGCCCCGCATTCCGGATTGAGGCAGTCATAATCCCATATTCCATAAAAATTTAAAATTTCATCATAATCCTTGAAAGAGTGAGTAAAATCGATTATCATAGTATTGCATGGCAGGGGTCTTTTCATCTGCGTGTATTTGGGAGGGGAGGATGAACCTGTCCGGGGTTGTGCATCCTCCCCCATTTTATTTTAGGTATTCATGTAACTTTATTATGTAAACGGTAAAACGCGAGTACCTATACAAAACTGGAGCAAACCTGTATGATGGTAACAGACTTGCTCCAGTTTTTATTTCACTTCATACTTATTGGATTTCCGGCATCGCTCCGGCAGGTTTGGAGACCATGGGAGCAGGTCATCCAGAAAATCTCGGTTTGTGTCGTCTTCGTGTTTCGGTATCTCAGTCAGGAGATACTCCACGTATTCATAGACTTTCAGATCGTTTGCCTTTGCAGTTTCGGTAATGCTGTAGATAATGGCGCTGGATCTGGCTCCGCGGATGGTGTCGATCAGCTTCCAGTTGTGCCTTCCGATACAAAAACCACGCAGTGTGGATTCTGTTGCATTGTTGTCCAGGGGGACTTCACCGTCTTCCAGAAATACGCGCAGATATTTTTCCTGGTTTATGGAATAGGCGAAAGCTTTTCCTGTCTGGGATTTTGGCAGGACTTCACCCTGGTGTTTTTTTACCCACTCAAAATAAGCGTCAACCAGGGGTTTCAGCTCCAGCTGCCTCCTGTGCTGCCGTTCCTTTGGCGTAAGCCCTGCCAGCTCGTTGTCAGGTTTATAGACCGACCCGATCTGCTTTAGGGCATCATAGGCAAGCGTGCCTTTACGCTCTTCTTTATCTTTTATGGCTTTCAGGGCATCTGCATATTTACGCCTGGCATGTGCCCGGCAGCCGGCGACCGTCAGACCGGGAGTCTTTTCTTCCAGGGCATGGTATGCCTGATAGCCATCTGTGCCACATACTCCCTGAAACCCCTTCAGAAACTCCTCCGGATGGTCCTCCTTCCTGTCTTTCTGGTATTCGTACAGGACGATGGCTTCTGCATAAGATTTCCCAGTGCGGTAAATCCACATATAGCTCTTTGAGCCGGCGGCTCTCCCGTCTTTTGTAACTTCTACGGGGGTCTCATCGGCCTGCAGCACATGATACTGGTACAGAAGCTTATGCAGATGGTCATACAGGACGGCAGGATATCGGTCAGCACACTGTATCGTCCAGTTCGCCATATTCTGGCGGTTCAGGTTCACATCGTTACGCTTGAACTCCTGTTCCATACGGTAGAGCGGAA
>CANDMD010000245.1 GCA_947385725.1 uncultured Lachnospiraceae bacterium
ACAACAGTTGTGAGATATAAATATTATACAAATTTCGACAGGAACAGTCAATAGTTTGACACAGAATAATAGTGATATTATATGGCGGTTGAAACCTAAAATGGGAGTATTGCTACTCCCATAAAATATTAATAACTTATTTATATGTCACTTCCTTCAGGAAGGTCACGAACGTAAACCCACTCACCAACCCAATTTCCTGTAGAGTAATTATAGAGACACTTATATATCTTTCCTTCGTAAGCAAAATACCGCCATTTGATAATATCAGAATATGGCATTGCTACCCCTTCACTAGAAGTTGCCGCCTGGGCAGGAAGCATTGTTGTGGGGCAGAGAAACATACCTACGGATAAAGCGGCTGCACCCACGAGACCTAATAATTTGCTGATTCTTTTCTGTTTCATAGAAAAACCTCCATCTTTTGTATTTTTGATACCCGGTATTCCGGAAGCATCCGTATGCTATAATGTAACCTCTGTAAAATGCAACAATCGTTACCAGATGAAAAAATGGTGTGCCATAATGAAGTGTGATACATGTGTAAAAAACATTCCCTGTGTTACACAGGGAATATTTTAGAACTTAGTAATACAACCAGTTCTTATTGACCCTTATTTGTGCTTTTTTTCAAAGTCAGACAGAATAGATTTCAATTTCTTGATTTCTTCTTTGGACTTTGCAGCATCTTCATCAATTTCCAAAATCGCCGCACATAATGTGGACTTGGGAATGACATTGCAGAAATTGCGATAGTCATCCTGGAAATACTGCAGGATCAAATCTTTGGAAGTTTCTGTGGGACGATAAGTTCTGCTCAGAACTTTTCCGCTATGTGTTACACCGGCTACCTCAACGAGGTCATCCTTCAACAATTTTCGAAGAACAGCGATGACTGTACTTTGGGTCAGTCCTCTTTGCTCGTTAACGATATCTGTGGAAGTCATAGGTTCGTCCGTCTTCCATAGGATGTTTAAAACGTCCAGTTCTCTGGGATTCATCTGCGTCATGTTAGCTTACCTCCTTGGTTACTAATATGTATTATAGTACTTAGTCTGCAATAAGTCAATAAAATTAGATAGTCTCATAGGATAAACTTATAAATGGGTGATTTGCTCTGGTCTGCAGCAAACAAAAATATGGGATCAACAGGCAGGTGGAGCGGTTTTGATACGGGAAAATGGGGGCAAATTTATTTAAATGACAATATACTATTGACTGAATGGATAAAAAAGGCTATGATAAACATGGAATACGACTGTTGCAATCGGAACGTATATCAAAAGCAAAAGGAGGGATCAGTGTGTATATTGACAGGAAAACGTAGTGCAGTAGAGGAAAACAGTCATGAAAGGAGAAAAAATGTCAAAAAATACTAGGAGAAGAGAAGGTAAAAGAAAATATGATATTTATATGTTTTTCGTCTAAGGATGTGCAGAAGCCTTTGCGAGATGTGCTGCACTGTATAGAAAGGTTTGAACTGCCTGTCCTGTACGATCCGGAAAGACTTTCCTCAGAAGATGATTACAATCTGAAAGGTTATAAGGCGGGAATAGAAAAAGCCGCATATGCGATCCTCCTGCTTACCCCCAATTCTGTTTCATCCACCTGTATTCAGGAAGAAATCCACCAAATGTATATGAGATACCAAAGTAAGAATATAGTGATGTTTCCGATCCTATACGGAATGAAGGCTGACGGGCTTCCTCCACAGTGGCGGTTTTTGACAAAAATAATGTACTATGAAGCAAATGAGGAATCGGAAATTTACGAAATCTGTAATCATATTACCTGCCACATCCTGATGGATGAATTGAACAAATACCCATATAAGGAAATTCAGGCATTTATATTGCAAAATCAAAATATCCCGCTTATGAACTATCCGGTCAGGATACTGAATGCCTACAGCACCGTGGATGACAGGAATCAGAAGATTAAAGTTTCACTCTTATATGCTCTGTATGGTTATGTCAAAAGTTCTTATAATATCAATACAATCCCCCCGTTTTATCATATCGGTATTCACAAGCTGTTTGATGTGGCAAGGCTTCAGATTCCGGTGGATGAAAGAGAAATCATCATTTTGGAACGGCTGGTGCTGCTGTTGCTGAATGCAGTGCTTTTTGGCTATTTACACTGATTCTGCTTGTAAGTATTGGTGAATACTGATAAACTATAAGTGAAAATCATAGCCATCGGGTCAGCCGGTGGCTATAGTCTGGGTTTTTGAAAGATTTCGTTGCTTTTCACACCCACGCCACCGCGAGGTGTTTTCACGCGCCTTTTGCGTGACAAACCCGAGACCGCTGTGCGCGAGACCGCTGTGCGCGAGACCGCTGTTTTGCGGTTTCTGCGCATACGTTTCTGGTCGCGGAGTGAACAGTAATAAGATTTCTGAAGGAATCATAAGGGGATAAGAGTAATGATGAATTCTGAGAAGAAAAATCGTATCATAGACCGGAGCCTGTTCACGGTGCTCCTGGCTGTGGTGTCCGCGGTTACGTTATGGCTGTTCTATAAGCAGGCCACGGGAAGCCCTGAAGGCTATCATTCGGATATGAAAGCATATATTCTGGAAATGCAGGGGCTGGACAGCGGCTACAGTTTTCCGTATCCGGTGTTTTTCAAGCTTGCCGCACTGTTCCATCTGTTCGTTTCACCGGAAATGGCGGTAGCTGTAGCCACCATGTTCCTGAACAGTCTTTCCATAGTGATCACAAAGCTGGGTTTTAACTACATGGCACCTCCTGAAATAAAAAAGAGTTGGCAGGGCAGGGTGTTTCTGAGCATGGTGTCGGTGTCCCTTTTCCTGATATCGATGCTGTCTGCGGTTAAGGGTATTTACCTGCCGGGCATCCGTTTCAGGTATCTGGGGGTTTTTACCGCCAACCCGTTTCATAATGCCACCTATATGGCGGCCAGACCCTTTGCGATCCTGGCGTTTTTCTGGTTTGGAAAGCTTCTGCCCGTGTACGAAGAGGGCGTGCATGGAGAGAAAGGGAAGATCAGGGACTATTTCCTTTTTTCCCTGTTTCTGCTGACCGCCACAATGACAAAACCCAGTTTTACCATCGTCCTGGTGGGAACGGCGGGCTTGATCATGTTGTTTCGCCTGTTCCGGTCAGGCTTCCGCAATTTCGTGCCCACGTTGCAGCTGGGTCTTTGCTTTATCCCCACTTTCGTGGATCTGCTGTATCAATATAAGGGAGTATTTGTGCCGGAGGAAGGAGTGGAGGGCGGAATCGGCTTCTGTTTTGGCGAAGTCTGGGCGCTGTATTGCTCCAATCTGCCCCTGGCAGTCTGTCTTGCCGTAGGATTCCCGCTGCTGGTGCTGGTCCTGAATTATAAGGAACTGAAGGAAAATACCCTGTACCGCCTGTCCTGGCAGATTTACCTGATGGGTTTTGCCATGGCATTTCTGCTGTATGAAAAGGGCTTTCGTATGCCTGACTTTAATTTTTCCTGGGGCTATATGTACGGCATTTTTTTCTGCCATATGGGAGCGCTGCTGGTACTGATACGATCCACAGGAAAGAAAAAGCCACTGTTGACAGGAATACAGTGGCTGGCATATTTATGTCATTTTGTGTGCGGACTGAATTATTTTCTGGGCTTTCTCCGCGGCTGGATGTATTATTGACGGGATTCCGCGGGAGGCGTAGGGAAGCAGCAGCAGGCTGTACGGGAAAACGTAGCGTGCGTTTGCCTCCCAGAAAATATGGAACAGAAAGCCGCCCAGGACCGCGATAAAACCAAGGTACACGTACAGTGCAGGTGAGAGGCCTTCCTTGCGCCGACCCCTCCACAGCCCGAAGAAGCATGCCGCAGCGCCCAGATACAGAATATTCTGGTAAGCATTGCAGTAACTGATAAAAAGGCGGCTGAGGGGACCTTCATACAGTGAGTGGAAGAAATGACTTCTGCCCCCAAAGGTTGCAAGGGTTGCCTGGCGGCTGGCGTAGGTGCCGTCCGCCCATTGGGACAAATGCTTTTGGAGAAAGAAACGTGCGGCATAGTCCGGGTGTTCTTTAAAAGTCTGGAGCCGTTCCGCGATGGCCTGCCGGCTGACCTCATTGGCGAGATCGGAATCCAGTCCCGCATTCTGGTATGTGATAAAATCAAAGCCGTTATGCCAGCCGTTTGCCCGGGTGGATTCCTGCATACCCATGGCAAGGAAGGAAAGGGCTGTGGCACCGGAACGGAGTTCCCTTCCAGCCCGGAGCTCATAGCTTTTCTGCACCAGAGGAAGGATGGTGAGGCTGCAGACAGTGCAGGCCAGTCCCAGCACCAACAGCCCGTGCCGTCTGTCCCTGAGCCATTCCAGGAGAATGACCAGCAGTGCGGCGATCAGAAGAATCAGATTGTTCATGCGGAGCATGACGCTGAGGGTAATGCCCAGCACTGCGGATACCGCATAAAAAGTACGCCGGGTACTTTGGGGTTGCCGGAGATACTTCAGCAGAGAATAGAAACCTGCGGAGGCGGCGGCAAAAGAAGGAATTTCACCATATAAGAAGGAACTGTACATGAGGAAGGGCAGATTGGCACCGGCCAGCATGAGGTAGATGCAGTCGGCCTTTTCACTTTCCCATAACAGGTGCACGGTCCGCTCCTGGAAACAGATGATCATGCAGAGCAGTCCTACATAAACACATTTGATGAAGTGGTACGCCGGGAAATGGATCGGCAGCAGGTTCCAGAAGCGGATCAACGGTTCAAAAAAAGCAACCAGGCCTACCTGCTGGGGATAATAGGAGAGGTAGGATTCCGTGGGATGAATGACGGAGGTATCTCCTTCTGCCAGCGCCCCCGCGATCGAATAGACCGACATGGCATCCGCTGCGGGAACGGTCTTGCTGAACAGGATCAGGATCCCGCCCAGGCAGATGCACCAGAGCAGAGTCAGTATGCGCAGGATTTTCACGGGAGAGCCTGTATGCCTGAATAGAAAGAGAACCGCCCCTGTCAGTGCCAGCAGGAAAACAGCTATGCCAAGCACGCCCCAAAGGGGATTGTCCCATTTGGTGAGAACCAGCTGCGACTCCATGTCGTCGCTGTAACAGGTGCATAAAAATGCCCCCGCAAAAAGCAGGAAAGCCAGGAACAGGCTGCAGACCTGAATAAACCTGTAGGAGAATGTGTATAGTTTCTGTGAGAAAATCTTCATGTAAAATTCCTCCATAGCCCTTTGGCGTGTGAATCGCGGACACATGCACATTGTGCCGCACGGCTTAAGGGAAAGCGGATATGCCTACATCAGAGTATAACATAATTAAATTTATAAAAATAGTGGCTGATAAAAAGTAATCGTGGTAAAATAAGAAATAGTGTAACAGTTCAGTGCCCTGCCTGGATTGTCCCGAAATAGCTGATGTAAATGGATGCGAAAGGATTGCGATATGGATAAGATAGCTGTGCTGATTCCCTGCTATAATGAGGAGCAGACGATTGCCAAGGTGGTTTCGGATGTAAAGAGGGTGCTGCCGGAGGCGGTGATATATGTGTATAACAATAATTCCACGGACAGGACGGTGGAAAGGGCGGCTGCCGCCGGTGCGGTGATCCGCAACGAGTACAAACAGAGATCGGAAGAG
>CANDMD010000246.1 GCA_947385725.1 uncultured Lachnospiraceae bacterium
AACGGCTTCCGGCTTATAAGAGACCAGCTCCACTTCCACCTTCTGGTCCGCCCTTTCCTGCCCGCAGCCCGCCAGGCCGGTGGCACCCAGCGCCGCCATGGCTGCAAAAAAAACCTTAAAAATCTTCCTTTTCGCCATATTCCTTTCTCCTATTCCAGTTTCGAAACTATTTTTTTAAGTATATTTACTATAACATGCCAATATGCTAACTATAAATATCTGGATTTTTCAACTTTTATACCAAAATGATTTCTTTTGTGCTATAATGAATTATAAGGACGCATTTTGGTATATTTACGAGGAGATTCCTATGAGCGACTGGCTGTTTTCCATTTTTCCCAATGAGAATTTTATTGACCTGGGTCTGTATCAGTATGGCTGGGAACATTGCGAACCATCCCATTCCTTCGGACCGGCATCCAGAAACCACTATCTGTTCCACTATGTCCTCTCAGGCACCGGGACACTCATGGCGGATGACGCGAAAGGCGTGACACAGACGTATTCGATCAAAAGCGGGGAGGGCTTCCTGATCTTTCCCGGGCAGATCACCACATATATCGCGGACAAGAAGCTGCCCTGGGAATATGCCTGGGTGGAATTTGACGGACTGCGGGTGAAGGAAGCGCTGGACAGGACAGATCTGTCCAGGAACCAGCCTGTCTATCACTCCCGCTCCAAGGAAATACGGGAAAAAATGGCGGATGAGATCATGTATATTGCACAGCATTCAAATGAATCGCCTTTTCATTTGATCGGGCACCTGTACCTCTTTTTCGATTACCTGATCCTGTCCACCAAATCCGCCGCCCCCGTGGGCAGCAGTAAGATGAGCGATTTTTACATCAAAGAAGCGATCCACTATATCGAACAGAATTTTCAGAATAATATAACCATTGAGGACATTGCCTCCGTCTGCGGGATCAACCGCAGCTATTTCGGAAAAATTTTCCATAAATCCGTGGGAAAATCCCCCCAGGAATTTCTGATCAATTACCGCATGGTAAAAGCCACGGAACTGCTGAAGCTGACCTCCCTCTCCATCGCAGATATCAGTTCTGCCGTCGGATATGAAAATCAGCTTCATTTCTCCCGCGCATTCAAAGCCATTTATGGCGTCTCTCCGCGCAACTGGCGGAACCAGAACAAATGACCATGCAAAAGCAGCGCCCCCAGCGCCGCCCCTGCAGTATTCAGGATCAGATCGTCCAGCTCCGAGATCCCGGTGCCGGCCATATACTGCATCGTCTCTATAAAAAGGGACAGCCCGAAGCCAAGTACCGCCGCCCGCAGGATCCCGTGCTCTGACTTCCTGTACCGCACATACATACCCAGGGGCACGAACCAGATGATGTTACCCACAAACAGATAGAGGATCCGATCCCAGTCACGGGTTCGGATCAGTGGAAGGTACTCTGCGAAAAGCTTCAGGTTAATGACCCCGTCCGCACAGAAGCCATGGGTACCAAACCCGTTGCGGAACACGGTGATCCGCAGGAGCGCTGCCAGATAACACAGAAACAAAATATGGAGCCAACATTTTTTCTGCATGAAATATCCTCCCTCCTTTTTCCACGGTCAAGCCAACACCCCTGCTGCAAGCAGCGGGATCACCGCCCCCCGCAGGAATCAGCCGCGCACCTTCAGCGAGGTTACGCTCTCGATACAATCCGTAAAAGGAAACATGTCCACCGGCACTGACTTTTCCACCCCATAACCGTGTTTTGTGAGGTATTTCAGGTCGCGGGACAGCGTCTCCGGATCGCAGGAAATATACACCACCCGCCCGGGCTTGATCCGGCATACCGCGCTTAAAAAAGCCTCGTTGCTCCCGCTTCTGGGCGGATCCATGAAAAGCACATCCAGCTTACAGCCCTGCTCTGCCAGATCCAGCATAAATTTTCCCGCGTCATTCTGATAAAATTCTATATTGGAAATGTGATTGGCTTTCGCATTGTTTCTGGCATCCCTCACCGCATCCTTGTTCAGTTCCACGCCCAGCACCTTCCCCGCGTGGTCGCTGGCGATCATGCCGATGGTCCCGATACCGCAGTAAGCGTCCAGCACCGTCTCCTTTCCCGTCAGGCAGGCATATTCCATGGCTTTTTGGTAGAGCTTCTCTGTCTGTACGGGATTGACCTGGTAAAAGGATCTGGGGGAGATACGGAATCCTTTACCGCAGAGTTCGTCCTCAATATAACTCTTTCCGAAGATGACCTGCTCCTTCTCTCCCAGGACCATACTGGTATTGCGGTCATTGACATTGACCACCACCGTTGTGATCTCCGGGTGCAGCTTCAGCAGCGCCCTGACGAAATTATTTTTGGAGGGCATGATGGGGGAAGCCAGCACCAGCACCACCATAATCTGTCCCGTCGCATGTCCGGTGCGGACCAGGACATGCCGCAGCAGTCCATAGCCTGTGTCTTCATTGTAAGGCCGGATCTTAAATGACCTCAAAAGCCCCCTGATGGAAACAATGATCTCATCCGCCTTCCGGTTCTCCAGCAGGCAGCTGTCCACCGGCACAATCCTGTGGCTCTTTTCCTCATAGATGCCTGAAATGATATTGTGCCTCCTGTCTTCCCCAAAGGCCGCATGTACCTTATTGCGGTAATGGGCAGGCTCTTCCATGGCGATCATGGGCTCCGGCCTGCCATAAGGCTCCATCAGCTTCCTGAAACGCGTGGACTTTGCTTCCAGCTGCTCTTCATAGCTTCTGTCAATCCACTGACAGCCGCCGCATTTCTTTGCCACGGGGCAGAGCTTTCCTGCGCCGGGTCTGGAGGTGTCCTCCTTCAGGGGTTTTCTTTGGAATTTCTGTGCCATAATGTTCCTCTTTCCTGCGCTGTTTCTGCGCATTCTCAAGTCCCGCAAAATTGCATGCAGCTGCCAATTTGGTTCCTTATCCATATTGGCGAATGCCGCGAGGATCATATACCCCGCTGCTCTACAGCGGGGTTGTTGACTTTTGCGACGTCATATAGCCAAACTGTATCGGCATTGCAACAGTACTCTTCAAACAGCCATCCGGCCGCTGATTGTCCTGAATATGGTCTATCATACCATGAACGCAGGAACGCAAGCGGCTGCGAAGCAGGTATTTGATTTCCAAGTCATGGCTTGCCAGTATAATGCATCACAAAGTGATGGCAAGCCAGCTGGCTCGAATTCTGCGCCAGCAGAATCATTATAGCACAGGACAACCGAAATGATAAACAGATTTGTATTTTGTCAGGAAATCCCGAAAAACAGCCTCCTCACCACAGGGATGCGGCTGAGTATTTCATACAGAACCGGCATGACCAGGATTAGCAGGAGAAATTCCAGCACATAATACCAGACTGTGGCGGGATGGAGCAATACATCGATCCCCCAGGCAAAGAGCACGATCAGATAGTTGTGCAGCACGAAAAAGCCGAAGCTGCGTCCCCGCATATACCTTGTGAAAGCCGTCTCCCTGTCCCACCATGCCTTTCCGCAGCCCAGAAGCGCCAGGCAGGCGATCCATGCGAACGCGTTCACCAACGGGCCCTTCAGATTTGCCGTGGCCGCAAAATTGATCCCCCAGAACCGGATGACATACGCCGTCCCAAGCGCCACGGCCGCCGCCAGGAGCAGGCACCTCTTCCTTTCCAGCATTTCCTGCGCCTCCTCATGGGAAAACACGGCATAGCCCAGGAAAAAGACACACAGATAAATCCCGTTCCGGTATACCTCTATGACGGGCATATTCAGGATCTGGCTGCTGCCCCAGACGAGGAAGAACAGCAGGAGCGCCGCCGGGAAATTCACCCTGCTCCCCAGCTGCCACAGCCTGTCCTTCTTATCCAGCTTCCGCACCAGCACAAGAAGCAGCGAACACAGGAACAGTTCCCGGCAGAACCAGAGAGGACCGATGCCGCAGAAACAGTAAATCAGGTATTTCACGGCTCCCGGGATCTGTTCCCCGTTCCCCTGGAACATGTCAAAATAATAGCTGTTGATCAGCCCCATGCCCCAGCCCAGGAGAAACATGACCGCCAGGGACGGGATCAGCAGCCTGCGCACCCGCTCCTTCAGGAACTCCTTATGGCTCCTCCGCTGCAGGGCATATCTCGCGCTGATCCCCGCCACCAGGAACAGAAACGCCATAAACCACGGATACAGGATATATTCAATCACATCCAAAGCAGGGATTCCCGGTATATCCACATTCCGGATCAGCCCCACACTGTTGAACACATAGAAAATATGATACACGATCACAGAGACCACCGCGCCGTACCGCAGGTTGTCAATAAAGTATTTTCTCATACCAGTCTCCATTCCGCCGCCTTCACCCTGCGGCACGGGCAGTCATGCCGGCACATTATCTGGCAAGTAACTGGACCAGTCACGCAGAATGTGTTTCCGGGTGCACATGCCAAAAACACAGGCACAGCGAGCTGCGTTTGCGGGCTATATTTGTAACAGTTCAGCCCTCGCATTCATAACGAGGTGGGCAAGCCCCCTCCTCAGCGTCTGCTTCGCATCCGACGCCGCTACGCGGCTCATCTTTTATTTCCGCGTGCAATGAGACAAATGAACATGCTTGCATGTTCATTTGTCGAATGCCGCGAGAGCCGCTTTGGGCTTCATGTGAGGGCGTTCCGCTCATGCAGCAATTTGCACATCGCGCTTTGTGTGCAAGCACCCACGCGCAATTTGCAAATTGTTGCATGGCTGAACTGTCACCTATATTTGTGACCTGCGTGTCTCAACACTTGAATCCCTTCACAGCCTGCATGAAATCCAGCATCCTGTCCTCCGGAAGCAGTGCAAGCCCCTGCTCCTCGTCTCCCAGCACGATCAGTCTGTCCCCTGCCTTGATTCCAAAAACATCCCGTGCCTTCTTTGGGATCACGATCTGCCCCTTCTCGCCCACATTCACCACGCCGAACAGATGCTTTCCCTTCGGCGGCACAGGCAGATTGCCGTTTTTCCGCCCCGAATAATTCACAAGTTCATCCAGGGACACCGCAAAGTAATCTGCCAGCGCCGCACAGCTTTTGATATCCGGCACTGTCTCCCCTTTCTCCCATCTGGTATAAGCCTGTCTGGAGACCCCTGCCGCTTCCGCCACCTGTTCCTGGGACAATTTCTTCATTTTCCGCAATGCAAGCAAATTCTCACTGATCATACTTTTCCTTCCCCTGTTATATTTAATTGCATTATAACCCTGCCCGGATGATCCGTCCACCAACCGACCATTACATTTTTCCGCTATTTCCGCTCTCTTTTGTTACAAAAAGCGCCCCAACGCACAGCTATGCATTGAGGCACCTTCATGAATTACGATTTACTTACAGAGACCGGCAACCGTCTCGTTGATGACCTTGCCGTCCGCCTTCCCCTTCAGGACACCCATCACCGCTTTCATGATCTGTCCCTTGTTCTTCGTCTCCAGCAGTTCCGCAAAATTGTTTTCAATATATTCCTTCACTTCCTCCGCGGACATCATGCTCGGCGCGTACTCCGCGATCACATCATACCGTTTCTGGTATTCCGCCTTCAGATCAGATCGGAAGAGCGTCGTGTAGGGAAAGAGTGTTCGGTTGGGTGTTG
>CANDMD010000247.1 GCA_947385725.1 uncultured Lachnospiraceae bacterium
TCCCCATGCAGGATTTATTCAATGAATGGCACGCCAAGAACACAAGCCAGAAAGTGCGGAATGTGTTCCGGAACAGGGGGATGTCAGGCAAGCCTTTAACATTCAACCTTCCTTTCGGATACAGAAAAAAGCCAGACAATCCCACAGAATGGCTTATTGACAAGCCTGCGGCTGAGATTGTGCAGCGGATTTTTGATATGTGCGTAGCGGGGCTTGGACCAGCGCAGATAGCAAAAAAACTGAAGGCAGACAAAGTGATGACCCCTACGGAATATTGGAACAGCATTGGGAAAGCATACCGCAGACCGCCCGCCATACCGTACCACTGGTCAGCCGACTGCGGGGAAAAACTCTATTACAGCACGGTGAATCATTACAAGAGGGAACAGGCTTATTTCTTCTGTTCTTCCTACCGCAAAAACTCTGATGTATGCTCTGCCCACTATATCCGAGAAAAAGTAGTGGCAAAGGCAGTATTGGACAGTATGCAGCGTGTGTTCTGGTACGTTCAGTGTTTTGAAAAAGATTTTGCCAGAAATCAGATGGCGGCTTTCGGAGAGGAAAAGAGGAAAGAATTATCCGAAAAGCGCAGGGAGCTTGCACAGGCAAAAAAGCGGGTGAAAGAGATTGACAGCCTTATCCAGAAGATTTATGAGGACAATGTAAGCGGGAAAATCTCTGATGGACGCTTCGCCACCATGTCAATGGCATTTGAGGACGAGCAGAAACAGTTAAAAGAATCCATCCCCAATATGGAACAGTACCTTGAAACCGAAACGGACAAGAGTGACAGCCTTCAGCGTTTTATCGACAGGGTAAAATGCGTCACACAGCTTACGGAATTAACCCCCGAAATCGTACACGAGTTTATTGAGAAGATTGTCGTGTCCAAGCCAGAATATATTGACGGTCAGCGTTACCAGAGTTTAGATATTTACTACAACAGCGTCGGCATTGTCAGAGAGCCGATGCCCGAAGAAATGGAAGAACTGTTCCAAGAGCATATGCGGAACAGAACAGCCAGCCAGAGCAGCAAAACAGCGTAGCCCCAAGGCTACACTGTCTACATAACAGCATATCACAATATTTCGGTCTTTAGGGCAACTTCCTTACGGAACACCACCCAAACATGGGTATTTGTTCAGGACAACATGAGTCTGTCAGCGCAGACGCTGCCTAGAAAAGTGCAGTTCCCGCAGCCCCTCCACCTCGTCGCATACAGGTTTCAACCTGCAGCCTGTGCAGTCCATGGCAAGGTGATTGAAAATATGATCCAGAGAACCGGTGACAGCTTCCATCCTGTCCGCTATCCCAGCCAGCAGCCCATAGGGAAAATCCGGTGAGGTGACAAACAGCAGCGTGACCGCCTTTACCTGGGGATGTCTGTGGTAAGCATCCAAAAAAAGCTGCCCCACCCTTGCAAAATCCAGTCCGTCCTGCAATGCCCCGCGGCTCACCCGCACGGGCTCCCTGCCCGCCGAGGTGGATATCCGCATCATAAATCCCCGGGGATATACATGGTATCTAGTATACTCGATCCTGCGCAGGAGCTGGTAAGCCTGTTGATCATCCTGCCAGTCCCGCTCATCCATATGTAACACAGTCAGCCGGGCATAGGGTGAATCCGCCTGCAGGTCGGGCAGATCCGGTCCACACAGCAGCAGTCTGTCCGCCTGTGCAGGCTGGGTGGTGTGAGCCAGTGCGCTGACCGCAGGCAGACCGCTTCCCCCCAGTTCATAGGCCATATCCCGCTGGAATATGAGGCGCTGCTCCTCCTCGGACTGCCACAGGGAACCTTCTGCCAGGGGCAGGACAGCCAGTGCCCTATCGGCCGTCAGTTCCATGGCTTCCCGGATCAGGTCGTCATATAAGTTCATAGTTTCCTCCGGTTTCTACAGGCTAAAGCTTCTTCATCCATGCCTATTTCGTCCTTGTCTGTTCTTTTTCCGCCTTATTCCGCTTCTGTCTCCGCCAGTCATAATACCTGTTCATCACTGGTGTCATGGCAGCGGCGAACTTCATATCCAGATTGAAAAAATAAATTACCAGGCTCAACAGAAACAATACAAGCAGAACGGCAAGTATAATCAGGATAATTTTCAGCACAATCATTGGCCTGCTCCTTTCTATGCGCAGCAACACGCTCTAGTAAACCCACACCAATTAGTCACATGTTTCGCTTGTCTAAATTTCCGCCTTCATCGTTGTCATCAGTCAACGATGCCACCGCATCGCCTCCCTTCTCCGCCTTGCAGGCCGAAAATTTTTGTGCGGTTGCAATCCAATGACCTGTCTGCATGCCATTTATGGCAATGCAGGCAGGGCGTTGGATGCTCCTTGGAGCGTCCAACCGCACAGACGGAAATTTATCCTGCGTGAAACATAATGAATCACTGCCCCAGCACACGCTGCCTGGCGTATTCCGCGGCGCCCAGCGCACCCATCAGCTGAGGGTCAATCTCCAGGTCGATGACCTTGATTTTCAGCACCTTCTCAATAGCGTCCTTCAATCCCGCATTCTTGGCACAGCCCCCGGTCAGGGTCAGGCTGTCGGTGGCTCCAGCCTTTTTAGCCATGACGAAGCACCGCTTGGCCACGGACATCTGGATTCCTGCGGCAATCTCCTCCATGGGCTTTCCCTCCCCCACCAGGGAAATGACCTCGCTCTCGGCGAAAACCGTACACTGGGCTGTGATGGGGATCACATTTTTTGCCCGGAGGGACAAGCCGGAAAATTCCTCCAACGACATCTCAAAGGCATTGGCCATGGCCTCGTAGAAACGTCCCGTGCCTGCGGCGCATTTATCATTCATAGCAAAATCCAGCACCGTACCATCCCTGTCAACAGCAATCCCTTTCACATCCTGGCCGCCAATGTCGATAATTGCCCGAATCCGCGGGTCTGCCACATGCACGCCCATGGCATGGCAGCTGATCTCAGAAATATTCTCGTCCGCAAAGGGCACCTTGTTCCGGCCATAGCCCGTGCCCACCAGGTAAGTCAAATTCTCCGCTTTTTCAAGCTGCGGCACCTGAGCCACAGTCTCCTGAAGCGCCGCCTGGGCGCTGAGCACAGGATTGATCCGGCTTTTCGTAGTCACATGGGCGGCAATATGCCCCGCCTCGTCAAGAATCGCACATTTTGTGTAAGTGCTTCCGGCATCGCAGCCGCCAAAATATCTCATCTGTTTTCCTCCTAATTAAAGTCGCTGCGTGAACATTATCAATTACCACTTGCGGCACTTGAACGAAGTCCCTTCGGTGCACCCTACCAGGCACGCTCATCGTCAAAGTCCTCCAGGCTGGGATCCAGAGGTTCTTCCCGCAGTACGGTACGCATATAACGGTTGACCTCCGTGCGCATGTCCCTTCGTCCCACACCCCGGGCGTCCATCAGGCCGTGGGTGGCCCAGACCAGGTGGATGCCGTGTTGGCGAGCCTCCTCCTCAAAAAGGCCGTGATAGCCGGACATGGATTTACAGCCCATATGGGCGTACATGATCACCATATCCGCATGAAAATACTCACAGTAGCGCCATAAATCCGCCACACCAACCTCATAGCCGCCGTTGGAGCGGCTGCGCATAATCATTTTCTCGTATAGATAAGCCAGGTCGTAGATTGCTTTTTCCGGATCCTCCGTGTTGACCTCCCTGGTGGAGCAGAGGGTCAGCATATCCACCAGCGGTACAATTCCCCAGCAGTTGGTGAGCCATCCCGCAAACGCCGTGTAGTACGCGGCCTGCACGCCCCAGGTAATAGCCCGGTGGCGCAGTTCCACCGCACAGGGTTCCTTGCGCTCATATCCTTTCATCACCAGTCCAGTCAGCTTCTGATCCCGGCGCAGAAATTCCTTTTCCCTGCCCCCCGCCGCCATATATACAGCATAGCGATACAGGGACAGGCTGTTGTCCGTGAACTGGGGATAGGGAGAGCGGGACACCTCATACCATTCCAGCAAATGGGCCGTCTCCTGGTTGAAATCTTTCATGGAAGCAAAAAAGGCGTTCCAGTCAAAGGTTTCGCCGGTCTGTTCCTCGATAAAACGGATGGCATTGCGGATCTCCTCCGCCGCATACTGCTGCACACTGTCCTCGTCATGGCGGATGGGCACCGCCAGCTGAAAGGTGGGAATGTCCATCCGGGCAGCCATAAGCCCATTGCCCATAAGACTCCCGTCACAGGTTGTATTGCACTGGACGGCGCATTTTCCGATGCGGGGATAGTCGTCCTCCAAAGACACGCCGAACTCTGCCGCAGGCATGGGGCATACGTCATTGGGTATGCCGTATTCCTGGGCTTTATCCAGATAGTAGAACAGGCTGTCCTGAGCCATCATGGCGCAGGTGTACACCGCCGGGACCTCCACGGACACCCATTTCAGGTTGGGAAAACCGTTCATGATCTCGCTCATCATATTTTCGTCAAAGACCACCAGTCTCTCATTCAGCGCCCTGTCGTTGCCCAGGGCAGGATCCGCCCGGAACATGACGCCCATGCTCTTGCACATGTCCGTGACCACCAGTTCCAGGGCAGTGCGGGTGATGCGCAGCTGGGTGCCCCGCAGTCCTTCCGTATGCCTGTCAAAAAAGTCCGGCACCGCCAGATAGTTCACCATCCAGCGGTAACGGAAAAAAGCCCTCAGATTATTCAGATGAAGCATAAATCCGATAAGAGTTTTCCAGATTCCAAGCCAATGGACATAATCATACCAGGTATCCTTGAACCCACGCCATTCCCGGCGCTTTTTTGCCTTTTTGCCGCGGTAAAAACTCCCCAGCGACTCACTTCCCATGGTCTTGCCCATATGTATGTTCTCCTCTTTTCCACACCCTGACAGATGAGACCTTGCCAGATGATACCCTGCCAGGCAGAGTCCTGAATACCGTGCGTTTACTGTCTCTTTAATCTCTTGATCTCCATGCTCTCCACAAAGGCCTGAACCCTGGTACGCAGCTGCCCTGCATTGCCCACAGCGTAAGGGCGGTCAATGCTCAGCACCGGATAACCAAACTCCTCCCGCATCACCCGGCTGGCATAAGCCCGCTCATAGCCCCAGTAATCGCAAAATTTAATCTGCTGATAGATAATGCCGTCCGCATGGAAGCGTCTGGCGAGGCTGTCAATGTACCTGTGTCTGTCCCTGATTTTCTCCGTATTCATAAAACGGGGGCATTGGCCGCCCTCCATATAATGGCGGCAGATACCGGTGAGCACGTCTTCCCCCTCCCGCAGCCGGATTTCCTCCCTGCCGGGGAAGGAACCCAGGCAGAAACGGTCGGCCACCACCAAAGCCCCTGCTTCCTCGATCATCCGGATCAATTCAGGGTCGTCGATCTCAGAGCCCGCGAGCACCACTCTGGCACGGTATGGGTTTCGCTGATCCGGCTGGCGGTCTGCAAGTTCCGCCAGCGTTTCCTCCAGCAAGGAAATCAGCGGCTGTTTCGGGCAGCAATAG
>CANDMD010000248.1 GCA_947385725.1 uncultured Lachnospiraceae bacterium
GATCCTGAACTGTGACTGGAGTTCAGACGTGTGCTCTTCCGATCTCCATGAACACCGGGCATGACGGTTCCATCTCCACAGGCCACGCCAACTCGGCGGAGGATATGATAAGCCGTCTGGAGACCATGGTGCTCAGCGGCGCGGCGGGGCTCCCGCTGGAAGCCATCCGGCAGCAGATTGCCTCCGCGGTGGACATTATCATACATCTTTCCAGGATGCGGGACAGTTCCCGTAAGACCATGTCCATTTCAGAGGTGGTGGGACTGGAGGGGGGTAAAGTGGTCATGAATCCCCTGTTCGAGTTCCAGGAGGACGAAAAGACCACGGTGCGCAAGGTGTCAGGCTCGCTGAACCGGACGAAAAACGAGATGGTCCATCCCGATAAATTCATTGCCAGCGGTAACTATGATTACCTGTGAGGAGAAAAGATATGAATCCTAATATGCCTGTTTACTACAGATGTAACATGAAAAAGGTGGAGCATGTCCTGGCTTATCTCATCTGCAGCCTGCTCATTACCGGAATCGCCTATCTCTTTTACCACCTTGTCCCGATCTCCATCCTGGTAGGCTTCGGTGCGGGAATTTATCTGGAAAAGGTGTACGCGGACTCCACGGTGAAAAGGAGAATGACGGCGCTGCGCCTACAGTTCCGGGATTTCCTGGAGTCCATGAGCGTGGCGGCAAGGGCGGGAAATGTGGAGGTCAAGGCGTTGGAGTCGGCGCTGGCAGACCTGAAGATTTCCTACAGCGTGAAGGCGGATATTGTGAAAGAGGTGGAAAACATTCTCAAGCAGTATAAGCAGGGCGGGATAGAACTGAAATTCCTGTTTGAGGATTTTGCCAACAGGAGCAACCTGGAGGATATCCGCAGCTTTGCCACCATATATGCGGTCATAGAGGGTAAGAACGACCGGTTCGGGGAAATTGTCAGCCAGACCTCGGAGATCATCGGCGACAAGATCGAGATCGAGCAGGAGATCCATACGGTCATTTCCGCGGCGAAGTCTGAGACCAATATGATGCTGATGATGCCCATCGTGATTGTGGTGGCGATGTCCTTTATGGGTTCCGGGTTCATGGACGCGCTTTTCACGACCCTTGCGGGACATCTGGCGGCCACGGTGGCGCTGGTGTTTTTCGGGATTTCCTATGCACTGGCCACAAAGGCAAGTGATATTAAGATTTAAAGGGGTGTAAACATGATCATTTGTATGGCGTTGGCAACAATCGGTTTTCTGTTTTTTGCGTTCCTGTTCTTATCGGCGGGTGAAAACATTACGGGCTCCATCCTCACATGCCGCAGGGAAACGGAACTGGAGAACATAAAGAAGACCCGGATTGAGTTAGACCTTATCGTGGATTATTTGAAGCGGACGAAGGATCTGAAGGATAAGAAGCGCGTGAAGCGTGCCAGGGAACTGAAAAAGAACCTGGAGCAGTACCAGAAAAACCTGGAGCGCCTGGAAAAGGGCAAAGCCGGGATGATGGAGGTCATTCCCATCGCGGGATACCGCATGATGCAGATGATGCACTGGGACGGCAGGAACGAAACGGTGAAGAAGCTGTATAACCAGTGCGTGCAGTTTAAGGAAAGGCGTGAGGCCATGAACTATACCTATTACATCCTTGGCGCGCTGATCGGTTATGTGGTGCTGGGAGGGGTCTGTTTCTTTGCCATGCTGGGGCTTATGCTGGCCATGGGTCTGGGGATCAGGGCGGTGGTCTTTTCCGTGGTAGTACTGATCCTGTTGGTCATGGCAGGGTATGTGCCCTACGATAATGTAAATGTCACCGTCAGGAACCGGAAGGAGGAGATTGAGAATCAGTTTCCCCAGGTGGTTTCCAAGCTGACGCTCCTGACAGTGGCAGGCATGGAGGTCAACCAGGCGTGGAAGCTTACCAGCGCAAGCGGCGTGGGTGTGCTTTACCAGGAGATGGAGAGGGTGTTGGTGGATCTGGACAATAATGTGCCGCCAGCGGAGGCTTACAGCAAGCTGATTACCCGCTGTAACAATCCCTATACCACCAAGCTTGCCACAGCCATCATGCAGAACGCCTCCAAGGGAAACGCCGAGATTGTGAACCTGTTCCGCCGGCTGAACAGCGAGAGCTGGCTGGAGCACAAGCACAGCGCCAGGCGCCGGGGGGAGCAGATTTCCTCCAAGCTGCTGGTGCCCACGCTTCTGATGTTTGTGGGGATTATTATATTGGTTATTGTTCCGGTGATGACGGGCTTCAATTTTTAGTGTGCTGGTATACCAGCGCGCTGGTACATATGTGTCTGCCGGATTGATAATATTTAACTGTTTTTTAAAGGCGAGGAGGTGAAAAGGGTGTTAGGTACATTAGATCGATTGTATATTGGCGCTCAGATCAGGAAGAGGAACTTTATCGAGAACTTTAAGAATGACGAGAGCGGCGTGTCCAACTTTGTGGCTACGGTGCTGCTGATACTGATGGTGGTGCTGATTGGTGGCGCTGTCTGGGGATTCTTGAGTGGTTATTTTGAGTCTTTGTTTAAGAGTATCACGAGTGGTTCCACAGATATGAAAAAAGATGATATTCCGATACCGTCATTTTAGCCATATTTTATCAGAAGAGGAATTATTAGTAGGGAGGCATAGCGATGCAGACATTCAGAAAAAGTGAACAGGGCACGGCAATGGTCGAAGCCACATTGATGCTGCCTTTTTGCATGATCATGATCGTCGGCGTACTCTATGCCGCCCTGTATCTGTGCCAGAAGGCGAATATCCAGTCCAATCTGGAGACGGCGCTGCTCTATTATAAGGCGGCGGAGTCGGATACTTACGTGGAGGCGAAGACCCAGATGGAATATGACGGGAGCGGCCTGGAGGCGGTGGGAAGTAATTATGGCACTGTCAGATATTTGAATCCCTACCGCTTCTTTTTCATGAAATTCAAAGAGGGAAATTACAAGACCTTTTTCCGGAGCATATGCGGGCATATGTTCTTTGACACGGGGGAAAATGTCACGATCACTGCCAAGAGGCATAACTATGTTTTTTATAAGACGATTGAGGCTACGGCCACACAGACGGTGAAGCCGCCCATCAATCTTTCCTGGGTAGGCGGTCCCAGGGAGATGACCATTGAGGCTACTGGGGAGATTGTGGTCAATGACGGAGACGATTTTATCCGCAATGTGGATTTTGCGATAGATATGCTTGCCGATACGAAGATGGGAAAATTCGTCCAGGGAATCGGAGAAAATGTGCAGAAAATATACAGCGAATTAAAAAAGGTACTGCATGTGGGGGATGAGGAATAATGCTGAAGCTGTTTTTGAAAAGAGGAAAAGGTTCCATATCGGTATTTGTGACGGTGATCATGGTTCCGGTGGTTTTCTTTATCGGATTCCTGGTGGATCTGTCCAGGATTAAATTCTGCGGTAACCAGGCGGTGATGGCGGCGGACAATTACGGGGAAGCCATTCTGACGGATTATGACAACCTGCTGAAGGAACTGTACGGCCTTTTTGCGCTGACCCAGAATCAGGAAGGCAAGGAGGCGCTGGACTGTCTGGATGCCTATGTGAAGGAATATTATATGACCTCTTTCCGGCCCAACGATAACAGAATCAGCTTCGGGCATTTGAAAGAGTTTACGGCGACCAAACCCTACGAGGGCTGGATGCCCTACCAGAATGCGGTGGTGGCGCTTGAGGCGGCGCCTGTGGAGGAAGCCACGCTGGACAATCCCATGATCTTTAACACACAGATCGGTGACTTCATGAAATTCCGGATCGTGCAGACGGTGGGGGACGATCTGGATGGAATTGTACAGGCCATAGAGTCTGTCCAGAACATGGACAATAATATAAAAGCGGTGGAAAAGAGGGATGAGATCACGGAAAAGGTCTCCAAGGTACTGGAGGCGGCGCAGGATTATTATGTGCAGCTGGAGGGACTGTGGCAGTATCCCGATTACATAAAGGAAATTAACAGTATCTATTCTGCCGGAATGTATTCCATAGAGGGACTGCTGGCGGAAAAGTATTCTTATTATAAGGCATATATGGATGAGGATCCTCAGGCCATAGCGGATGCCCTGGAGCGCCGGAAGGAAGTGGAGGAGGCGGAGAAAGCGAAAGCCGAGGCGGAAGAAAACTCCGGGGCGAATGGGCAGCCGGGAGGCGAAGGGCAGACGGAAAATGGCGGACAGACCGGTGGGGAAGCAACTGCGGAAGTGGAACCCCTTACCGAGGAGGAAGAGCGTCTGTGCAAGATCGACGACGAGTATCAGGAGCACCTGGATCACAGTCCGGATTCCTTAAGGGCGGCCTTTGCCTATGTGGAGATTTCACTGTCCGGGCAGATAGAGTCGGAGGAAGAACTCAGGTCAGTCTATAGAGGCGGCAGGATTGTGGTTTTGGACCACAAAGGAAACAAGGACGTCACGGTCAATTTCGACAATTTTGACCAAAAGGTAACAGACTTGCAGCGTGCAGCGGACGACCTTGCCAAAAAGCTGGAAGACCTGGAGGAACTGCGTTCCCAGCTGAATGAGATATTGCAGGGCGAGAACATTACAGAGGATCTGAAGACCGGGATCGAGACGGAGATGGCGGAACTGGATAAGCTCTTTGGAGGGGGAAGCGGTTATTATTCGGCGGACAATTACAAAGAACTGGCGGACCATATCGCTTCATACAGTGGGCAGAATGATGAGAACAAGCTACAGGCGGAGGAAATGCTCAAAAGCCTGGAGGAAAGAGAGAATGCATGTATCGATTCCCATCCGGAACTGTCAGAACTGCCGGAGTATGCGGAGCCGCTGGATGCTTTACGGCTGGATGACTTCTGTAAAAGCCCGTATAAGGAACTTCATAAATCGCTGCAGGAGTGTTTCGCCAATGAAGCCTCTGACAATAAGAAAAAGGAGGCGCAGCAGAAGCAGGATGATGCGGACGACCTTCTGGGTGATGTGGAAAGCGCCCTGGAGGAGGAAGCGGAGAATACAGGGGGAAGGGATATCCCTTCCGGAGGCGATTTCACTGGTATGGGAGATGCCGGGTCTGCCGGAGGGTTTGACATCACCAGCATGATAGGAAGCGCCTCCAAAAGCTTTGGCAGCAATACCCTTGCGGATACGGGAAACCGCCTGCTCACAAAGCTGTATCTGGTACAGTATGATTTCGGTATGTTTACCAGCAGGGTGACGAATGTGGAGGATGCGGGAGTTACGGCAGGGGATGAAAGTGTCCAGCTTTCCCTCACCGGTTATCCCATGGCGCCCAATATCAACTACCTGTACCAGTCGGAAATCGAGTATCTGCTGGGCGGGCATAACTCTTCAAAAGAGAATCTGAACGAGGCCAGGAACAAGATACTGGCGTTCCGTGCGGTGATAGATCGGAAGAGCACACGTCTGAACTCCAGTCACAGTTCAGGATC
>CANDMD010000249.1 GCA_947385725.1 uncultured Lachnospiraceae bacterium
GCAAAAGCAAAAGCAAAAGCAAAAGCAAAAGCAAAAGCAAAAGCAAAAGCAAAAGGAGGGGTGGATATACCACATTCAAAATTTAAGGTATTGAGCATACTGTTGATGATTTCCGGGGCGGCATCTCTTCTGGCCGGCGTCTGTGTGGTATTGGTCATTGCCTTGGCGGGGCAGGAATTTGTACGTATGTTAGTGGCGGAAAATGTATCCGAAGCCATGGTGAAAGTGTTGATAGCATATACCACGGTGTCCTTTCTGGCCTTAGGCGGTGTCAAGCCGTTTGCAGGAATTACCGGGATCCGTTTTTCGGACAGTTCGTCAGACGGGAAATTCTGCAGCGTTCCTGCCGTGATATTGATGATCCTGTATGTCCTAGGGATTTTGGTGAAGCTGGTTACCTGGAGTATGGACGGTTTCCTTGGGACGCTGATTGGACTTGCCGTGGCTGGCGCCTATTTTTCGTATGTCAAAAAGGTGGAGGAATATAACAGAACAAGGCCGTCGGTGGAAGATATGACGCTCTTTAACCTTAAGGACGGGTATTGAAACGTTCTCGGGTTTCCGTGTGTAAATCCGGGGCTATAGTGGGTGGCTTGTTAAACCGAATGTCGGATGTGGGAGGGAGCCGGAAAGTGGAAACGCATCGTATTGCAGTGATATCGGATACCCATGGACTTCTGCGGCCAGAGTGCATTCGGGTGCTGGAGACCTGTGAGGCGATCCTGCATGCCGGGGATGTGGGGAAGCCGGAAGTCCTCTGCATGCGCCGGCAGATTGCCGGGACTTATGCAGTGCGGGGAAATGCGGCCATACCTGTTTTCCCGGATAAGGATATGGACAGGCTTGTCCGCAGGAGCATAAAGGAAATGAAAGCCGGGAAAGGGATACCGGAGATCGCGGCTCGAGTCCGCCGGGAGGAAGCACTGGTGGAGCAGGTCTGTCGGATCTATGCCACACATCCCGGTGTGGACGTGGAGGGCATATTGAACCGGATGGAGATAAAAGACAGGTAATACAGGAAAAGAGTGGGCGTTTTATATTGAAACTGCGGCTTTAGTATGCTACAATAAAGATTAAGTTTTTTGAATGAAGCGGAAAGGTATGGATACTAAGTGAAAGTTATAGATAAGATATTTGGCACACACAGCCAGAGAGAATTAAAGAGAATCTACCCGCTGGTGGACAGGATCGAGGAACTGCGCCCCGCCATGCAGGCGCTGTCCAACGAGGAACTCAGGGGCAAAACCGAGGAATATAAGAAGCGGTTTGCGGAGGGGGAGACCCTTGACGACCTGCTCCCTGAGGCTTTTGCCACCGTGCGGGAGGCGGCAAGGAGAGTCTTGAACATGGAACCTTACCGGGTTCAGCTGATTGGCGGCATAGTCATGCACCAGGGGCGCATCGCGGAGATGCGTACCGGTGAAGGTAAGACACTGGTGGCGATTCTGCCCTCCTATCTGAATGCCCTGGAGGGTAAGGGCGTCCATGTGGTCACGGTCAATGACTATCTGGTAAAGCGTGACGCGGAGTGGATGGGGCAGGTGCACGAGTTCCTGGGGCTTACCGTGGGCGCTGTCTTAAACAGTATGACAAGCGAGGAGCGTCAGAAAGCGTATAACTGTGATATCACTTATGTGACCAACAATGAGCTGGGCTTTGATTATCTGCGCGATAACATGGTTATTTATAAGGAGCAGCTGGTTCTGCGGGAGCTGCATTTCTGCATTATCGACGAGGTGGACTCGGTGCTGATCGACGAGGCCAGGACGCCCCTGATCATTTCCGGCCAGAGCGGCAAATCCACTGCCCTGTATGAGATGTGCGATTTGTTGGCGAGAAGGATGCAGAGAGGTGCGGATGTGCAGAACCTGACCAAGATGGATGCCATCATGGGAGTGGTGCAGGAAGAAACAGGCGACTTTATCGTAAATGAGAAGGACAAGGTCATCAATTTGACCGAGGCCGGTGTGCAGAAGGTGGAGCAGTTTTTCCACATTGACAACTATGCTGATCCCGAAAACCTGGAGATACAGCACAATATTATATTGGCGCTGCGGGCTCACAACTTAATGTTCCGTGACCAGGATTATGTGGTGAAAGATGACCAGGTGCTGATCGTGGACGAGTTTACCGGGCGAATCATGCCGGGGCGCCGTTATTCCGACGGCTTGCATCAGGCCATTGAGGCAAAAGAACATGTGAAGGTAAAGCGGGAGAGCAAAACCCTTGCCACGATCACCTTCCAGAATTTCTTTAACCTGTTTGCCAAGAAATGCGGTATGACCGGTACTGCCCTCACGGAGGAGAACGAGTTCCGGGAGATTTACGGGATGGACGTCATTGAAATCCCCACCAACCGCCCTGTGGTTCGTAAGGATCTGCAGGATGCGGTGTACAAGACGAAAGAGGAAAAGCTGAAAGCCATCGTGGATGCGGTGGAGGCAGCCCATGCCACGGGACAGCCCGTGCTGGTGGGAACCATCACCATTGAGGCCAGCGAGGAGATCAGCCGCCGGCTGACAAAGAGGGGGATACAGCATAAGGTGCTGAATGCAAAGTTCCATGAGCTGGAGGCGGAGATCGTGGCGGATGCCGGTATCCACGGCGCCGTTACCATTGCCACCAATATGGCGGGTCGTGGTACGGATATCAAGCTGGACGAGGAGGCAAGGGCTGCGGGCGGTCTGAAGATCATCGGCACGGAGCGCCATGAATCCAGGCGAATCGACAACCAGCTCCGCGGACGTTCCGGACGTCAGGGCGATCCTGGAGAGTCCAAATTCTATATTTCCCTGCAGGATGACCTGATGCGACTGTTCGGCTCCGAGAGACTGATCGGTATGTTCAATGCCATGGGTATCCCCGAGGGACAGGAGATCGAGCATAAGGCGCTGACCAATGCCATCGAGTCCGCACAGAAGAAGATAGAGAATAACAATTTCGGCATCCGTAAGAATCTGCTGGAATATGACCGTGTCATGAGTGAACAGAGAGAGATCATTTACGATGAGCGCCGCCGTGTCCTGAACGGCGAGAGCATGCGGGATGTGATCTATAAAATGATCACGGATATCACTGAGAACGCGGTGGATATCAGTATCAATGATGACGCGGATGTGTCGGAGTGGGATTTCAATGAACTGAAAACACTGCTGATCCCCACGGTGCCCTTGCAGCCCGTGACAGCCGAGCGTGTGCAGAATCCGAAGAAGAACAGCCTGAAGCAGCAGCTGAAAGAAGAGGCTGTGAAGCTCTATGAGAGCAAGGAAGCGGAGTTCCCTGAGCCGGAGGCCATCCGTGAACTGGAGAGAGTGATTCTGCTGAAGGTGATCGACCGGAAGTGGATGGATCATATTGACGATATGGAGCAGCTTCGTCAGGGGATCGGGTTACAGGCATACGGACAGCGCGACCCGCTGGTGGAATATAAGATGAACGGGTATGATATGTTCGACGAGATGACCCAGAACATCAAGGAGGAAACAGTACGCCTGCTATTCCATATCAAGGTGGAACAGAAGATAGAGCGTGAGCAGGTGGCGAAGGTGACGGGCACCAACAAGGACGACTCCGCGCCGAGAGGGCCTGTGAAGCGCGACAATGCCAAGATTTATCCCAACGATCCCTGTCCCTGCGGCAGCGGGAAGAAGTATAAGCAGTGCTGTGGGCGCAAGGCGTGAGTTATTAAAGGAAGAAGAACACGGTTGGGCTGCGTTTTATTGATGAAAAATTTTCACCTGTGTGGTTGGATTGATTTTATATTTAATATCATGATTATAAGGAAAGAAGGTGACGCAATTGGTAGAATTAGATCAGATGAAGTCTGAGATCCAGGCTTACGAAACTCCATTGGCGGAAGTGAGGGATTCACTTTGACCTCGCTAATAAGGTAAAGAGGATCGAAGAGTTGGAGATGGAGATGGAGGCTCCCGGTTTCTGGGATGATCCTGACCGTTCCAACAGACAGATGAAAGAACTGAAAAATCTCAAGGACGTGGTGGAACAGTGCGATAAACTCTCCGGACAGTATGAGGATATCCTGACCCTGATCGAAATGGGCAATGAAGAAAATGATGAGTCCATGGTGGCTGAAATCAGGGGAGAGATAGATGAGTTTGTTGGTGAGTTTGAGGAACTCCGCATTGGAACGCTGCTCTCAGAGGAGTATGACAGGAACAACGCGATTTTAAAACTCAATGCCGGCGCCGGCGGAACGGAAAGCTGCGACTGGTGCGGCATGCTTTACCGCATGTATACCAGATGGGCGGAGCGCAAGGGCTTTACCCTGGATGTGCTGGACTATCTGGATGGCGACGAGGCTGGGATCAAGTCAGTGACATTCCAGGTCAACGGTGAGAATGCCTATGGCTATCTGAAATCCGAGAAGGGTGTGCACCGGCTGGTGCGGATTTCACCCTTTAACGCCCAGGGAAAGCGCCAGACTTCCTTTGTGTCCCTGGATGTGATGCCGGATATCGAGGAAGACCTGGACGTGGAGATCGATGAGAAGGATCTGAGGATCGACACCTACCGAAGCAGCGGTGCAGGCGGCCAGCATATCAACAAGACTTCCTCCGCAATCCGCATCACCCATATTCCTACGGGAACCGTGGTACAGTGCCAGAACGAGCGCAGCCAGTTCCAGAATAAGGACAAGGCCATGCAGATGCTGAAGGCAAAGCTGTATCTGTTGAAGCAGGAGGCAAATGTGGAGAAGTTGTCCGACATCCGGGGAGAGGTGAAGGAGATCGGCTGGGGAAACCAGATCAGATCCTACGTCCTGCAGCCTTATAAGCTGGTCAAGGATCTCAGGACGGATGTGGAGACCGGCAATGCGGACGCAGTCCTGGACGGTGCCCTGGATCCTTTCATCAACGGCTATTTAAAGTGGATCAATACAAAGAACCACGGCGCGTAACATAAAAACTATGCATCCGGGCTATCATGGATACCAATGACATGGATTGTATTAGAAAATCCTGCGGAGAGGTCAGCTTTCCGCAGGATTCATGATATCCAGGAAGAAATATGTGTAAGTCATCTGCATATAGGGATTCAGCCACAGAAATCCGATTCCGGCACTGCAGATGCAAAGGATCATCATAGGAATAAAGGAAAGCTGTAAATAGAACAGACGTCCCTTGTTTCCCCTCATCACCTGGAAGGAGAGAGCCAGCGTATCCTTTGCGGAGCGGTCCGGATAATCCAGCATCAGGTAAAACACCTGTGACAGGCCGAGGGAGACAGGGACATACACGCAAAATCCAATCAGCATAAGCACACATGCGAGATACAGTATATGTGTGTCCCGGGTATTCAGGTAAGCGGACAGGCAATACTGGCTGGGATACAGACAGATGGCATTGCACAGCCCTACCGCC
>CANDMD010000250.1 GCA_947385725.1 uncultured Lachnospiraceae bacterium
TTCTCCTTGTGGAATACGCGGATGCGCGCATCTTCCTCCGCCAACCTGTCGCACAGCGAACCCGTCCCGTCCGTGGAACCGTCATCCACCAGCAGGATCTCTATCCGTGGATAAGTCTGACCCCGCAGGGTCTTTACGCACCTGGGCAGATATTCTTCTATATTATATACCGGAACAATAATGCTGATCAAAGGGTATTCCATGCGCTTCTCCGTTCAATAGTCAAGGGATCTGTCAGGCTGACAGGTGCACTGTAGCGTAATGTCCAAAATATAGGACGAGTTTACCACACAAATGTTTCATAATTGTTTCAAAAACCATTTCTTACCAATATCTGGTACATTTTCCTTTCAGGAATCACAGGCGCTTCCGAAACCGGGCCGGATCTTGGCTCCGTTTTCCAGTCTACGGTTTCAGAGACTTCCCCCGCTCCCAGAAAATCCTGGCGGACGCAGAAGCCCAGCAGCCGCCGTGCCGCCGTCTCCGCATTCCACTCCCGGGTGATCGTCCGGAGGGCGTTGCCGCCCAACCGCCTGCAAAGTTCCCTGTCCTCCAGCAGCTTTGCCGTCATTTGGAAGAGATCCTCCCGGGAGCCGTCGCGGTAGACCATACCGTTCTCCCCATGTCGGATCAGGTAGGGAACCGCCCCCATCATACTGTCTCCCACCACGGCGCAGCCGCTGTTCATGGCCTCGTTAACCACAGCGCCCCACCCCTCCTGCCTGTCACTGGTGGCCAGATAGATCTCCGACCGTTCCATCATGCGGCGCACCTGCTCAGGAGGGCAGTACCCGTGCAGGGTCACAAAGTCCTGCAGTTCCAACTCCTCCACTAATGATATCACCTGTTTCTCCATAATGCCGCTGCCCACTACGTCCAAATGAAAGGACAAACCCTTTTCCTTTAAATAGGCCGCCGTCTCTATGGGCAGTTCCGGGTGTTTCCAGTCCAGGAAGCGCGCAGCCCACAGTATCCTGCCGGACTGTTTGCCCGCCATCAACGCAATCTCATCATACTGCTTCGTCTCAGGAAAGTATCCCCATTTCCGCATTTTCCCAGGATAGGCTCCCACCAGGTGATAGTCGCTGGGCACAAAGGCGCCGGCGCAGAACAGATAGACCGCCTTATTCCGATAACGGGTGTGATCATGATATTTCTTCCTCAGTCCACGGGGTGAAACAAACTTCCACTGCCCCGTCTTATACAGGCGTTCGCTACAGCGGATCACAGTCTTTCCCGCCTGCAGCCTCGGTTCCACATAACCCTCGTCATCACAGCCTCCAAAAAACACCACCCTGGCGGAATCAATTACTTCTTTACAGTATTCCGGCTCTTCATAATACTTCTTTAAATAAGGAACATCTGTCTGTTCCTTCCATCCCATCTGTACCCTTTCCTGCTCCATGGGTTCCGTCTGGATAAAGGCAAAGCTCCCCGACAGCAATTCACACATTGCGTTACAGAACGGAATCTGATGATGATTTAAGTAGTTGGATACGAATGCAAATTTGATCTCACTCTCCATGTCAATCCTTACTCCGCAACATTATATCTGAATAAATTTCAAGCATTTTCAAATAATTTCGCCGGGAATCGTGCGTTTTTTCTGCATGGCTTCTTGCATTTCTACAATATTCGTCCCGTTTCACCGGATCGGACCACATCTCCATAACCGCGTCAGCAAGCCGTGCAGAAATACTTTCCATCCGTCCGCACTGCTCCTGATTTAGATTTCCCACGTCATCAAACTGATTTCCAGGGCTTCTGAAACCCTCATACAGGATCCCGTCCTTTCCGGCGGAAAAGATGCTGGGAATCCCTCCCACATCAGCGCTGACGCAGGGCATTCCCAGGAGCATCGCCTCTCCCAGGGAATTGGGGGAATTCTCCATGGATGAAGGACACACGAAAAGACCGTATTTCAGGTATTGATCCCTCATCCCCCGTGCATCCTGCTTTCCCACAAATATCACCCGTTCTTCTATTCTGTTTTCCCTGATCAGTTCACGGAGGTATTTCCCGTACCCGGACAGCTTCAGCTTCTGCTTCCAGGTATCCTGCCGGGTCAGATCCGGCCCCGCCACATATACTCTGACATCCGGATATTTCTTCCGTATGGCGGGCAGCGCGGCCAGCATATAGTGAAGTCCTTTTAGGGGATAGTCCCCCTGGCTTAAGAATATGGAATGCTTCTCGCAGTTATCCCACTTCCATCCCGCTCCATAAAACTCCGGCCGCAACGTCTCATTCATCTCATAGTAACGCGCGTTTTTATTCCATCCCCCTGTATGGAAACGGTCAAATTCTGTCCGTCCCGTTACATTTCCCGCAAGCTTTACCGCTTCTCTCTCCATGACGCCGCGGCGTACAAACTTTGCCTGCTGTTCTCTCAAGCAGTCCCTCCTCAGCCGGTCCCTCAATGTTTTCCTGTTTACCACCTGATCCGGCATACTGGCAAAGTAGGCGTCGGCGATGGCCGTACACAATCCCTGAATGCCCAGCAGGAGCCTGTCCTTTCGGGGAAACACACGGCACATGGCAAGGGTATGGGGATACTCCGTGCCGAAGCAATGCACGATATCAGGCTGAAAACTGTTTACAATATATCCCAGGCTCTCCTCTAAGCTTTCGTCATACTGGTCAGGGTGTGCCGTATCTTCCCGAAAGCCATAACAGATCAATTCCCCGCCCTTTACAGGAATCGTTTTCCTGCAGACATTCCGATCTCCGGAAAACAATTTCTCCGGAGCGGGAAAGGCAACGGCAAGTTCTATATTATTTTCCTCCCGCTTTTCCAATGTTACTCCGGCAAGACCGCTGATCCAGCCCTCCTTGTTCGTTGCCTCCACATGCAGCTGTTCCGCCGCCAGAGGAAGCATCACATTACAGAGCCACAAAATCTTCATCAAAGTCATCTCCTACTTAGGAACTGTTAAAGAATCAATCTTCACATTTGACCTGTCTGAGATTGCAAATGCTGCGTCCAAGTGTAAAGTTAATTCTTAACAGTTCCTTAATTAAATATCCAGTTCAGGTAAGGGAGCAGCCTCACATCCACAGCATACATCCCCCTTAACAGAAACAGGAAATACAGGGTAAATCCCACAATCACGCCACAGCAGCAAAGTTTCCTCAGCATCCCTTCCCGCATGTCCTCCAGAAGCCTGGGCAACAGAAAAACCTGGGATATAATCATATAATATCCCACCCTGGATACCTCCGGAATGAAAGAGCCACAGCAGTATACCAGAAGTCCCGCCAGATTCAGGAAAAAATAGAATCTGTTATTCAAATCTTCGCGCAAACTTCTCCGGTAGCAGATCCCGCACAGGATCATCACACAGACACATTTCGCTATGTTCACATAGGAAAGCTGCCCGTTATCAAATATGGAGTTCCTGTAATACGGATAAAAATAGAATATGATCTCCTGATAAAATCTTTGTCCAAAGATCAGGCTGACAATTAAAATACCACCCGCAATGTAATGTCCTTTCTTTAATTTTGCCGCCGCCAGGAATCTGGCCAACAGATAAATCGGGATCACCAGCAAAATAGATTTATGGAACAGGGCGCCCGCCAGGATCCACAGGACAAACTTGCCGTATTCCCCCCGCAAAACATATTTCATGGCGTAGAGCGCCATGGCAAGAGCCAAATAATAACGCACGGTATTTAAACTGTTGAAATAATACCCTCCTGTCATCAGCAGGAACAGGGATACCGCAAAACTGCTGCCCTGATCCTCCAGCGCCCTCACAAAGAAAAACACGGTCACAATGGAAAAGAATCCAAATACGGGAAGGTAATGATCATAGCCGAAGAGCTGCTGTATCCATTTCACGATCAGATTGAATCCCGGTTCATAGGACACATACCTGCCCTGCGCGATGAGTTTGAAATTATCCCGGTAAACCCAATAATCATTTCCCACCGCAATGCGGCACGCGGACACTCCCGCCATGAGACAGAACACCGCAAACACCGCGATATGGTTTCTTGCCTGCCGGCGGTCCGTATAAGATCCCATGCCCCTGACGCATCCCACACCGGATGCCCCCTCCATGCCGCGCCCCGCACAGGACGGTCTGTCGATGCCGCGCCCGAAACCGGATACCCCGCCCATACTGCGCCCTGAGCCGGTATAACCGGGCACATATTCCCTGTTTTCCACACAAAGCCCCAGCAAAACCGTGGCTGCCGTCAGCAGAACATAAACAAGCGCGCTACTTTCCATTCCTGCCCTCCCGTACTCCTTGTCTCATCCAGGCATATGCCTGCGACACACTCACCTCCCGGCAGAAAATCCCCCTGTGCGCCAGAAGGAACCGAAGGCTCATGACCCATGCCAGCCTCCCGTACAGGAAATGATACAGCACCCCCCTGTCCGTGAAAAATTTCTCATTGTATCCCGCGAACCAGGAAGACTGCCCTGCTTCCTCCCTCCCGATGGTCACGGGCGCTGTGTAAACCTGATAACCCTTGCCCATAAATTCCCTTAAGAAAAGGCTGTCCTCGCCGTTGCTGTATTTCGCACCGCCTCCGAACAACAAGGAAAAAGTAACACCCGATCTCAAAAGGCTGTCACGCCGCACCGCAAAACTCACCGCCCCATACCTGCCACAGTTATACCAGCGCACCCTTTTCCGTTCCTCAATGTGATAGGTTCTCCTGGATTCCTCCACAGAAATGTTAAACAGGATCATATCCGCCCCGGGATTTCTCTCAAACTCCGCCGCAATTGCTTCTGCATAGCCCGCCTCATACACAATGTCTCCGTCCGAAAACAGGCAGATATCCTGATCTGCCCGCATGATCGCCTCATTACGGCTCCTGCCCACCCCTCTGTCCGGGAAGGAAAAGAAACGTATGGTATGTCCTTTGTGCTCCATCTCCTGCGCCTGCAGGCAGTCGCACTGGTTGATGACCACAGCGTCGGAGTCCAGCTGCATACGTTCCACAACGCCCTCCATGGTCTCATTCATAACAGATGCCAATACCTGAACCTTCATAAACCTGCCACTCTCATCATCATTCGCCTTCGGGCAATACGGTCATTTCCCCGAAACCTTCCTATGTCCATAGTACGCCCTGATCAGCCTCTCATCGGCATTCCATAAAATAACAGCTGTAACATCGCAGTGCTGCTGCTCCAGATATTCCAGGCAGTATTCCAGCTGTTTGCCTGCATGGGCTCCCGCCTGCACTGCCAGCAGAATGCCTTCCGCCTCCCGCAATGCCCTGCTCCCCTCAGGACAAAGCACAGGGGAAGGCACTGCAAACCATTCCTCCAGCGAAAGTTCCGCGTTGT
>CANDMD010000251.1 GCA_947385725.1 uncultured Lachnospiraceae bacterium
GAGATCCTGAACTGTGACTGGAGTTCAGACGTGTGCTCTTCCGATCTCGCATATCCGGCGCAGGGATCACTGGTGGAAGCCTCTGGGATTCCTGCTGCTGACCCTTTACTGGTTCCATCCGTTGGTTTGGATCGCTTATATACTATTGTGCAGGGACATTGAACTGGCATGTGATGAAAAGGGGATCCGGGAACTGGACAATGGTCAGAGGGCGGATTATTCCCAGGCATTGCTTGCCTGCAGTGTCAGCCGCAAAGGCATTTCCGCCTGCCCCTTGGCATTTGGTGAAGCGGGAGTGAAGGAGAGAGTAAAATCCGTGCTGAATTACAGGAGGCCTGCGTTCTGGCTCATTGCAGTGGCAGTGGCTGTCTGTGGGGCGGTAGCCCTGTGTTTCCTGACAGATCCTGCGGGATCACGGGAGGCCATGACATGGGTCAGGGGACTTTCCGCCGATCAGGTGATAAGCGCGGATCTGGTGGTCTTTTCCCAGACCCCGGAGAAACAGTTCATGCGTCTGTCCGAGGAGGAGATCTTTGCAATGGTGGATCTGATCAATCAGAGCAAGGGCAGGTATCTGGAGGAACACGAGAATCTGAACGGCGGCGGCATTTTTTTCTATCTGACCCTACAGGATGGCTCCACGCACAGCGTAGGAAATATCGGAAATACTTACCTTTTCATTGACGGGGATTATTATCAGGCGAAATACAATTGGCTCAGCACCTGGGAGGAGACCTTTGGGGAAGGGAATGCGCCGTTGCCGGAGGGGTATTTTTCCGGACAGGTAACATCGGGACAGACGACCTCAGGACTGGTGATACCGGGAGACAGTGGGAACAATGCTGTCCCTTCCGGGAGTGAGGGCTCCGCCGCCGGGGAACCACACTGACCCTGTATCCGGACGGACGTTTTGAAGGTGTCTATGAGGACGGCGAAGCTGTGGCTTCCCCGGAGTATCCGCGGGGAACGAGTTATATCTGCAAGTTCAGCGGACAGTTTGGCGGGATCACCCGGATCAGTGACTGTGCTTATTCCATGCAGCTGGAGGAACTGGCTTATGAAACGGAAACAGACAAGACATGGATTGAGGACGGGATACGTTATATAGGCGCTGAGGCTCTCGGCATAGCGGGAGGAGAGGAATTCATCCTTTATCTGCCGGATACCCCGCCGGAGGAACTGGATGAGGAGTTTCTATATTGGTGGCCGGATTATTACCTGTGGAATAGAAGTGTAGGGTCTGTGAAAAAACTGTATTCCTATGGGATACAGAATGTGAATACGAGCCAGGGATTTTTCACTTCCTGGCTGCTGTAAATTCGTAACAGTTCAGACAGCCCCTCCCGCGAAGTCAATAATTGCAGTGTGTCCCATGGGCACAATTGCTACAGATATCTCCTCAGGAAAGGCTCACTGCTTAACTGTGCGTTTTGAAACTGTCTGTAGAAGCTGTCAGCCTCCTCATTTGTGGCCCGGATCAGGTAATACTGGAAGATCCGGTTCCTGGCGCAGTCCTTTTCCAACTCCCTGAATAATTGCTGTGCAATTCCTCTGTGTCTGTATTCTTTTAAGACATATACCCAATCCACATAGGCCATCCGGTATCCGTCCTGCATACATCCGTAGAAATGGTACTCTATCCTTCCCACCACCAGGTCATTTTCCATGGCCAGGATGGATTTCGTATGCTGGTAAAAGGGATCGCCAAGACGTTCCCGGATACCGGTTTCGTCCAGCGATTCAGCGGTCATTTTCTCCGGCTCATCCAGCATTGCCTTTTTCAGATATGCGATATACCGATCCACATTCCCGGGATTCAAAAATTCAAAAGTCATAAGATCATGCCTCCTTTGCCCGCACATCCTCGGAAGAGACATACCCTTCTTCTCCCGAGCGTCTCCCATCGTTTAATTCACACATAAGACGAAGCATTGCCTTGGTCTTTTCAAACTCTTCATCTTCCGCGATGTCGCGTATGGTGTATTTCCCCCTGCCGTTCACCGTGAGGTAGACGGGAGAGCCGACAGTTACTTTTTCTAGAGCGTGTTATAATTACGAAGATCCGATACCGGACCGATCACTGCCATAAGGTCACATCCTTTTCTTTGCTATTATTTGTGGAATTTTGATCCTTATCCGTTTTCATATCAGTAAGCGTATCATAGAAAATGATTTCGTGCAATATTTTACGTTTCATTCTTCGTAAAAGGCTGCTTCAGCTTTACGGGAGCATAAAGGTTCATCTGATGGTATCCCAGCCCCTGCCTGATCTCGTCGTCCACATAAACCATATGCCCCATCAGCGGGCGGGTGCTGTCAATGACGAAATTCGTGTTTTCAAGCCATTTTTCCATTTTGCTCCTTACTTTATTGTTGCTTTCGCCGTCCTCGTCCACGCTGACAGCAGCCGCATACAGCCCGCCGGGAAATTCGGTGATTTCATAAGGGGATGTATCGGTCTGCGTTACCTCGTCCCTGACAGCCCAGAGCCACTCGGCTTTCCCGTCTGTTCCGCACAGGAAATCAGCGGCATCGAAGATGACGGGCTTGAACAGATGGTTGTGGGATTCCTGCCACGGTTCGAAATCCCCGCTGAAAAGTTCCTCGAATGTGACAAGGCCCGATGTCACTGCCCTGAAGGCAGGTATCCTGACAATCATGATATCCGGTACTTTGCTGTCAAGCTTTTCCGTGACCTCCAACAGACGGTTCACTGTTGCCGGATTCCCGTGATAGCCTGTATCTGCAAGCTGGGATTTGATTTCCTTCGCCTTTTCATAAAGGAGTTTTACATCGGATTCCCTGCTGAAATCCGCTGATTCAATCTGGCGGATAAATTCCAGCATGATTTCCTTCAACTCATGCAAAAGGGAGATTTCCCCGTCTATATCGTCAACCTTTTTCCCCAGTACTTCTAAAACGATCCCGGAACCGGGTGCGCTGAAGATACGCTGGATATCCTTAATGCTTATGTTCAGCTTGCGCAGGATCAGGATCTGTTCCAGCCGCGTTACATTGGCTTCATCATAAAGTCTGTATGCGTATTCATCGCTCCGGATGCTCCGGATCAGTCCCATATCCTCATAGTAGCGCAGTGTGCGGGCTGACAGGTCATATCTGGCTGTCACTTCCCGGATTTTGATAAAATTGTCCATGCTAATACCCATATCCTTCCTGCAAATTGTAGTAGGTAATTGCGAAACCCTCATTTGACAAACTTCAGGGCAGTCAGCGGCCGGATGGTCATCCCACCATGATTGCAATGCAGCCATGATATAAGTATAAACTGTTCCGCAACGGCAGAGTCAATGGATTTTGCAAAGGAACAGATTGTTTTTTTCAGGGCGGCATATTATAATAAATGTACAGGAACCTGGAAATACGCCGTGTATTTGCCGGAAACCATGGGGAAGGGGCGGCTGGATCAGGGGCGGCTGAATCAAGGTTTCCTGATAACAGGAGGTGTCTATGAGTATGTTGCTGGTAGAGGATATGAATAATACCTTTGTGGAGCATTCTTTTATCATCAATAATTTTGTGGTCATGACCGGGAAACAGATAAAAGATTCCCTGTGCCGGGTATTGGGTGATGGCGTGCAGTACCAGTGGCATGAAAATGATGATAAAACCATAATACCGGATGTGTCCATCAATTGTAATACGAGGGACCGGAAAAATGTGTCACTGACAGGGATTCCGCGAATGGTCATGGAGGTGCTTTCCAATGCCGCTGAAGAATACGACCGTGGGGAGAAAATGGAAGTATACCGAAAAGTAGGCGTATCCGAGTATTGGATTGTCGACTGGAGAAACAAACAGGTTGAGATCTATTTGAATGACGGGCGGGAAGATGGAACCACGAGCTTTTATTTGTATAAGACTGTTACTGAAAGCAATAAAGAAGACCTGCAGCTTGTCATGTTCCCGAATTTAAAAACAGATTATGATGAATTGTTCTATTTGTAAAATTCATGGAAAACTAGCTGTCATCCAATAAAATTCCCAAAACAGAATTCATATTTATGAGAATAATAAACGGATATCCGCCAGGGCGGGTAGGGAGGTGTACCCATGAAGAATCCATTCTCCAGGAACGGCAAATCAAGACGGGATCAGGACGCAGGCGCGGGGCGGAGTACCGATGTCATCTTTTCCACTGTGGAACAGGTGAAAGCCGCCAGCACGGAAATCGTGGACGGCGTCACCATAGTGCGGGACCTTGCCGATGAGAACAAGCACAGCGCAAACACGGTGGTGGGTAATATGGAGGAACTGACGGGGCAGAATGCTGTCCTTGTGGGGAAGACGGAATCTTCCATACATATGACCAGCGATATCCAGGGACAGGTGGAAAATATCGCCGCCATGATCTCCCGGATGGTCCAGCTTGTGAATGAGACCAATAACCATGCGGGGGCCAGTTCCAATGAACTGTCGGAGGTGGTGAAATCCACTCATACCATGGCGGAACTGTCCAACGACGTGAGCCGTATTGTGGAAGAATTTTCCGAGGAGTTTGCCAGGGTGAAGGCGGAGACCGTTTCCATTGAGGATATCACTTCCCAGACAAACCTGCTTTCCCTGAACGCGTCCATTGAGGCGGCAAGGGCGGGAGCGGCAGGCAGGGGCTTTGCGGTGGTGGCGGACGAGATCCGCAAACTCAGCGATGAGACACAGAACTCCTCCGCCCGTATCATGAATGCCCTGAACCGCCTGGAGGAGACTTCCGCGCGGATGACGGAGGCGATTGAAAAGGTGACCGGGCTCATTCAGCTGAATCTGGAGAAGATCATGGAAGTGAATGCCAGCGTGGTCAGCATTTCCAACGATTCCAGAACGCTGAACAGCAATATTTCCCTGATTGACAGTGCCGTCAGGGAGGTGGAGCAGTCCAATCAGAACATGGTGGAAAATATGCAGCAGATGTCCGAGGCCATGTCCGTCATGGGCGGCTATGTGGAAAATGCCTCCGACAATGCCAAGAGCATGCTGGAAAAATATGAACAGACCACTGCAAGTGTGGGGAAGATAGAAGCCTCCGTGGGCAATCTGGTGGTGCGGCTGGGTGACAGCGGCTTCATGGGCATCCATGACGCCAAACCCGGCAGCAAGGTATCCATTATCACGCTGGATGGGGACGGAGCGCCGGATCAGGAATATTACGGGCAGGTGGTGCGCCAGCAGGGGATGGAGGCTGTGGTGGATATCCGGCCCAAGACCATTCCCCGGAGTACGGACGGCTCCGTGAGATACCAGCTGCAGATGATCCTGGGGAATGTCCTGTATCACTGGACGGATGTGA
>CANDMD010000252.1 GCA_947385725.1 uncultured Lachnospiraceae bacterium
ACATTCAACAGCGCCGCCGTAAATGCCGTGGCCCCGTCATACCCGTAGAAAACCTTGCTGTTGCGCATACCCAGCCTCTTATACAGATCCATGACCTGGGAGTTCATGGTGGAGGAAAAGACGCTTGCGGAAGGATAGCCTGCCAGTGTGGCATCATTCTTTGTTTTCCGGGTAAACTTCTCCACGCGCCAGAAGCCTTCCTCCTGTTCCCCTGCCCACTCATACAGCGCTTTATAATCCTCCTGCTGCCCCAGGTAATCGGAACGGTTCACCGTGCCCAGACTGGTATTGACAGTATTGATACTGTTCTCCGCCGTCACAGCCACCAGTGCCACAACAAGCAATACCGCCATCACCCGCTCACTGCTCCTGGTGCGGTACAGGTACAGAAGGATCGCGTATACACTGACAAACACCAGGGTCAGAAGCTTTACACCCAGTTCCAGGTCCTCATGCTCCACGAATTTCTGGCAGAACAGGAAAAAGCCCACTGCCGCCAGATATCCGTACAAGATCTGCTGCTCTCCGGTCTCCCTGATATGGTGAAACACATCGTAACAGGCCGTCAGCACCAGAAAAATATAGACAAAGGACTGCCGCGCCGGCAGGGAATCCGGATAATTCATCCCATGCCACATAAAGTCCAGAATGTTCGTGCCAAAGCTGAGCAGCAGAAATCCCATCAGCGCCAGCCTGCAGAAACGCTCCCGGATGGAAATCCTCTGGTTCAGGGCATACATGGGCAGCAGCATCAGCACCGCGCTGCCGCAGTAGATGTTGGGCCAGTGATCCAGCCCTCTCTCCGAATCCACGCAAATACAGTGCCTTGCAAGCATATCCAGCACGGAAAAGTAACTCTCCACCTTCTTCGGGAAATCCATATCCCCAAAATCCGTCTGAATAATCGCACAGACCTCCGGGATCAGCAGGATTGACGCCATTCCCCCCGCCAGCAGGGAAAACAGGGCAAAGTACCCCAGGCTGCGCCCCGGGTGCCTGCATCCCTCCATGACCAGAAGGATCACAAAATACAGAACAAGAAAAATACAGATCATAATGGAAATATAATAGTTGGTAAAAATGCACAGCCCCAGCGTCACACAATAGAGCCCGCATTTTCCCTCCCTTACCAGCCGCTCCAGCCCCAGGATGACCAGCGGCAGAAGTATCACGCAGTCCAGCCACATAATGTTATAGTTGTACGCCGCCATGAACCCGGACAGCGCGTAAAAAGAGGCAAAGAGCGCCGTCACGGGACTCTTTGAAGCAAAATGCTTCTGGAGATAGTAGCAGCAGCTCCAGCCCGCAAGACCAATCTTGCACACCACCAGGTAACTGATAAACTCTATCAGGAAATTTTCCGGCACAAGCAATGCCAGCACATGCAGGGGACTTGCCAGATAATACACATACAATGCCAGAAAATTGGACCCGATCCCCACATGCCAGGAAAAGTGCAGGGACTCTCCCGCCCTGACCTTGCGCAGCAGCTCACTGAAAAAGGGCATATACTGATGATACAGGTCTCCCGACAGAAAGCTTCTGCCGCCAAACGGATAAATCCCCTTGATCACAAACAGTGTCAGCATAATGACGAAAGGCAGCAAAAATGCCATTGCCTGTATCTGTCCCGCGCTATACTCTCTCCCGAAAAGATTCCGCCGCTCTGTATGTTTTGCCTTATCCCTGAAACCTGTCTTTATCATGGTTCTGATTCCTTTTCCTTATACTTATACTGGTCTTCCCCCATCAGCCCGACACCATATTTTACCAGATTTGCCTCCATAGATAAAGCCCTTGCAGGAAATTTATGCGAAACTATGTAACAGTTCAGCCATACGGCACCGCGAAGTCAAAATTGCTTCCCTGTGCAATTTTGCGAGACTTGCAGGCGCCAAAATGAGTTGAAAACTCATTTTGTGTGCATCATCGTAACAGTTTGGCCGAAGGCTGAACTGTTACGAAACTATAGATTATCGGTACCATGCCGCCCCGGTACGACCGGGGCGGCATAGCTGCAATAGTGTTGCGGCTCCCCTTTCATTGTAGTATAATCCACGGGACAGCATATATTAACTTTAGATGGATTTAAAGCCAAAAGGACGCACCTGTTATGAAAATTGCAATTGTCGGCAGAACCGCTGATCTGGAAAATTATGTGAAATATGTGGAATCCGCCTCCCTGGAGCCGGTCCCCACACTGAGCACAGGGGAGGCCGCCTGCTGTGACGGACTGATCCTGCCCGGCGGCGGGGATATCACCCCGGCCTTTTTCGGGGAAAAGAATAATGGTTCCCGAAACATAGATACGGAACTGGATATTTTGCAGCTACAGGCATTTGAGTTGGCACTGCGCAAATCCGTGCCCGTGCTGGGGATCTGCAAGGGAATGCAGATCATCAATGTGGGACTTGGCGGCACTCTGGTTCAGGATATGACGCCCGCCTCCTGCGCCCTCCACCGCTATGACAACGGAGACAAATACCATGCCTCCGTCATTGAAAAAAACACCTGTCTCCATACATTATACGGGGAAAGCGCCATCATCAACAGCGCCCATCACCAATCCGTCAAGCGGCTGGGGGACGGTCTTCTCGCCATACAATGGTGTCCGGAAGACCAGTGCGTGGAAGCACTGGTTCACGAAACCCTTCCCGTGATCGGTGTCCAATGGCATCCGGAGCGGATCCGTGGAACAAAGGCTACGCTCTCCGGCGGTCCCCTTCTGTCCTATTTTGTATCTTTAATTTCTGCTTCAACTGGGCGGTGCTGTTCATGACATTCTGCCTCATCCTGGCACCCGCAATGTCAAACAGGGACCTGATCACTTCCTTCAGGATACCGGCAGTCTGTTCGTCCACCTCCTTCAACGCCGCCACGATCCCGTTCATGCTCTTGCGCCATTCTGCCGTGAACTGGATCAGATCCTCCGCCTGGGAGGCGTTGATCACCTGAAACAGCGTATCCACAAAAACACGCAGCTGCCCTTCGTCCAGTGAAAGGATCCACTCATTCAATGTGTTGTCCATCTGCTTACGGCTCTCGTAAATGTCCTTTACCTCCACCAGCTTTCCGTCCTTTACCAGCCATGTGTAGGGGTTGTGCTGCAGCAGTCCGAAAGTCCTGCTTTCCACCACCTTGAAACGCATATCCGACTCAAAAAGCATTCCCACAAGGGAGGAATGGGGCAGGATCTTTACCACCCTTCTGGCAATCATGGAATAATTGGCGTCTTTCAGCACCTCGGGCCGGAACCCCGGGCCGTCCATGCTGTAGATCCTGATAATCCGGTCCTGGATCTCGGGTCTGCAGTTCATGCTGCTGTACACCGCCAGATTTCCTCCCTTGGAATGTCCGCCCACATAGAAGGGCCTGTGCAGTCTGGCACCCACGGCATTCAGATACTCCACACTGTATGCCTGCCCCGGTACGGGGGACAGGAACGCCATGTTGAAATCCTCCTTCCAGCCCACAATGGTCTCATCCGTTCCCCGGAACGCCACATAGATCGTCCCGTCATCCAGGATCAGGGTGACTGCCGAAAACTGGGTCTCCCACTCCTTCTCAATAAAATTGACATAACAGTTCATCTTCATGTTCCGGTAACGCTTTCCCGCCAGCATTGCCGTGACCAGCTTCCGGTTCACCTTCTCATAGCGTTCGTCGGCGTACAGATTTTCATAATCGGGGTGCTCTTCCAGGTCCTTCAGCTTCACAGAGGGCAGATTTTCCTCCACACCGGGCACGATACCGTCAAATTTCAGATAAGCAAACTGACACAACACCAAACTGTCCACTTCGTTCATGGGACTCTCCCTGAAAGAGACATTCCCATATTCCTTTAAGTACTCGATTATCGTTCCAATCATGCTTTCCCGCCTTTCCAGAAAACTCTGTCTTCTACCTTCTTCTATCTTGATGCTGCTGTTACTTGTAATTTTGCTCAAAATATGGTATTTATATCATAGAATCTAAAACAGGATTCTATGATCCAAGTGATATCATAGAATCTAAAAAACATGGTTCTATGATCAGAATTATACCATAAAACCAAAGTTATATTATGTATTTAACCAAAAAATTATATTTGCATCAAATTTCACCCACCTGTTTATGGAAAGGCACGGTATGGATATGTCAAAGCAAAAAAGAACCGGGAAGAAGAAAATATTCGGCATAAGGAAAAAGCTACTGATCACTGTGGTTCCCCTGTTTATCGTCGCCTTTGCAGTGACGGCGGTACTGATATTCATCAACAGCATGCAGAGCATCATATCCAACGCACAGCATACCCTGGTCAAGGAATCTGAATCCAACGCAAAGACTGTCACCATCAGTATCATGGTGGCCAGCGGCCTCGGCAGCGTGCGGGAAGCTTACCTGCTGGCCGTGGACATGCCCGTTGCCATGGACTATATCCGCGATTCCGTAGAAGAAATCACTGTCATGAACGAAGGCTATGCCTTTCTGGTAAATACCGATGACTTTTCCATCATAGCGCACAAGGACAATACCCTGGAGGGCGCCGTGATCACGGATTATCCGGAAGGTACTTTTCTGGGTGATATCAGTGTGCAGCTTGCGGCCGAAAACACGGATTTATTTCTTGCAAAAGACGGCTCCGAAAATTATTATGTCATTGCGTCTTACATAAGAAGGACACCCTGGGTACTGGTCTCCTGCGTTTCCCGTGACTATATCCTGGCCGATCTTGTAAAGCTGGCAGGCATCATTCTCGTCGTGTTTGCAGTGGTGCTGACCACAGTCATCGCAGTGGTCAGCATAGTATTGCGGAATACCCTTAAGCCTGTTGACACCCTGACTACCGCCCTCACCACCATCACGGACGGCGATTTCAGCGTCACCATACCCGAAAAGGGCAATGACGAGATCACGGTTATGAGCCGCTCCCTGAATGGCTTCGTGGAAATCATGCGGGAAATCATAGTGGATATCCGCGATATCTCCCACCAGCTGGACACATTGAGCGGCTCCAGCAGGCAGATCTCCGGTGCACTCAGCGAATCAGCGGAGGGACAGGCGGAATCCATGGGCGATGTGAAAGTCACCCTGGACCAGATTGCAAACGGTATCCAGGAACTGGCCCTTCACGCCACTACTCTTTCCGATGTGGTCAACCAGACAAATGAAAGAGGGAAAAATGCCAAGACAAATATGCAGCTTACCGTGGAGGTGGCTTCCAGGGGCCGGGCGGATATGGAGACCGTGAACAAGACAATGGAATCCATTGTCAGATCGGAAGAGCACACGTCTGAACTCCAGTCACAGTTCAGGATCTC
>CANDMD010000253.1 GCA_947385725.1 uncultured Lachnospiraceae bacterium
ACCGACATATAAGAACTTCTAAAGAGATAATCTAAATTCACCATAAATTTTATTTTACAATTTGGCCCGCGACAGCAAATTATATTGTACAATCTTTCCGATATCTGCTATAATGTTCATATTTGTGGAAAGTAATGGAGAGCATAAAATTATATTCAGAAGGAGATTATAGTGGAAGAATTATTGGTGGAAGATTTATTGGAAGAATTATTGGATGAACGCATTGCCCGGGCGGTGAAAGAGATGGGATTTGAGAAACTTTCCCCGATCCAGAGTGAGGCGATCCCTTATCTTCTGGAGGGCGATGATGTGATCGGCCAGGCTCAGACAGGAACAGGGAAAACGGCGGCATTTGGGATACCGATCCTGCAGAAGGTTGACCCGGAACTGAGAAAGCTTCAGGCCATTATCTTATGCCCTACCCGGGAACTTGCCATGCAGGCGGCGGAGGAACTGCGTAAGATGGCCAAATATATGCATGGCATCAAGGTGCTTCCCATTTACGGCGGGCAGGAAATCGGGAAACAGATCATGGGGCTGAAGGGTGTGCAGATCATCGTGGGCACGCCGGGGCGTGTCATGGATCATATGCGCCGTCATACCATTAAATTGGATGATGTCAGCATGGTAGTGCTGGACGAGGCGGATGAGATGCTGAACATGGGGTTCAGGGAGGACATGGAGACGATTCTGGGACAGATTCCCAATGCCCATCAGACGGCGCTCTTTTCCGCAACCATGCCGAAGCCCATATTGGATATTACAGATCAATTCCAAAATAATGCCAGGATGATACGGGTGGCGGCAAAGGAACTGACCATCCCGCTGGTGTCCCAGCGTTATTACAGAATTAAAAACCAGGACAAGGATGCCGCTTGTGTGCGGCTGTTGGAATACTATCAGCCCAGGCTTTGCCTTATTTTCTGCAACACGAAGAAAAAGGTGGATGAGCTCTCGGAAGTGTTGAAAGAAGCGGGCTTTCAGGCGGAAGGGCTTCACGGGGATATGTCCCAGCACCAGAGGGATGTGGCCATGAACCGGTTTCGCAACGGCAGCACCAATATCCTGATCGCTACGGATGTGGCGGCGAGAGGCATCGATGTGGATGATGTGGAGATTGTCATCAATTATGACATCCCTCAGGATAACGAGTATTATGTGCACAGGATCGGCAGGACAGGCCGGGCGGGCAGGACGGGACGCTCTTTTACTTTTGCCACGGGAAGAGAACTTTACCGTATCCGTGAGATCGAGCGAATATGCCGCACCACCATCGAGGAGAAAAAGCTGCCAGGCGCCGCTAAAGTGTTGAAGGCGAAGGCTGACAAATATCTGAATCATGCATGGGAACTTCATGAGCATGAGGATATGGAGTTGATGAAGTCCTTTATCCAGCGCAAGATGGAGGAAGAAGGCTGTGACGCCATGGAGATTGCCGCGGTGATGCTGAAACAGCAGGTGGGCGACAGGGGACCGGAAATACAGGTGGATGATTCCGGAAACCGTCGTGGATTACGCTTTGGCAGTCGACGCGACCTGAGGGAGAATGGCGGAGGCAGGGACAGGAGAGAAAACGGAAACCGCCGGAACAGAGGAGAGAGCAGCAGAGACCGTGACGGAAGGGAAAACGTTAGCCGTCGGGATTGGAAAGAAAACGGAAGCCGTCGTGACAGAAAGGAAAACGATGGCTGGAAGGACGGCAGGGAGAGCGGAAGCCGGAAGGACAACAGGGAGAGCGGAAGCTGGAAGGACAACAGGGAAAGCGGAAGCTGGAAGGACAACGGGGAGAGCGGAAGCTGGAAGGACAACCGAGAGAATGGCAGCCGTCGTGACAGAAGGAAAAGCGGTGGCCGTGAGGAAGATAAGCGCAGGGAGAACAGCAGGCGAAACGACAGGAACCGCGATGCCTACGGCGAAAAAGGCGGATGGGGCAGTTATGGCAGAGCTCCCAGGGAGCGGGATGTACGCCGCGACGGCAGCGTGCGTGAGGGCAGACGGCAGGAATTTGGCAGCAGACCTTCCAAGAAGAAACGCGGACGGGATGAGTAAAATGAGATACGGCCATAGAGAAGCGCGGGCAAGACGAATCACGCAGGATACGATTGTGGAGAAACGCAGGCGGGATGAGTTTGAAGAAATGTGGACAGAATGCATATAGGATAACTGTGGAGGGCAGGCAGGGACAGATATGAGAGTTGGATTGGGATATGACGTCCACCGACTGGTGGAGAACAGGAAATTGATCCTTGGCGGTGTGTCAATACCCTATGATAAGGGACTGCTGGGACATTCGGATGCGGATGTGCTTCTTCATGCCATAATGGACGCACTGCTGGGAGCCGCCGCACTGGGAGATATCGGGAAGCATTTTCCCGATACTGATCCTGCGTATGAGGGGATCTCTTCCCTGGCGCTTCTGGAAAAAGTGGGGCAGCTGCTGGCGGAGAAAGGTTTTCTCATTGAGAATATTGACGCTGTCATTATTGCCCAGGCGCCGAAAATGCGTCCCCATATTGACGCTATGAGGGGAAATATTGCCAGAGCCCTGGAGATGGATACAGATCACATTAATGTGAAGGCGACCACGGAGGAGGGGCTTGGCTTCACAGGATCCGGCGAGGGTATCTCTTCACAGGCGATCTGTATGCTGACCAGTCCCTTTGACCTGACGGCAGTTCGAACAGCCGGAGAATGCGAAGGCTGCAGCGGCTGTAGCAGGAGGGGTTGACAAAAATCATTTTTTTGCATATCCTAATAGGAAAGAAAAGGAAATGCGATGAACGGGAAGAGTATCTTTTTGTAACGTGCCAGAGAGAAGCCGCAGTCTGCTGTGAGCGGCTTTCACGGAAGAAAAGGGAAGTGCGCCCGGGAGCAGGCCCGTTGAAAGGCGGGCACGCAGGCGTGCGTTATGCGTATTGAGGGAAGGGCATATGCCTTTAAGTAGAGTGGAACCGCGGATAAAACCGTCTCTAAAGGGAGAGGGATCATCCGCGGTTTTTGACTGCTTCGGTGCATGCCATGCAGGAAAAAAACTGTAAACGCCGCGTGCGTTAGGCCATGCATGTGAAGGTTCTGCTTAGCATATGTCCACAGGAGTCAGTTATGGGAATGATCGGCAGTATTAAGGAAGAAATCAAGATTATCAGGGAGAGGGATCCGGCGATCCACTCATCCATGGAGGTGTTTCTTTACCCCAGCTTTAAGGTAATGCTGCATTACCGTCTGGCACACAGATGGTATGAGAACGGGCATTATTTCTGGGCCAGGTGGATGTCCCAGCGGGGGGTGAGAAAGACCGGCATTGAGATCCATCCTGGCGCAAGGATCGGAAAGGGATTCTTCATTGACCACGGAAATGGCGTTATCATTGGAGAAACCACAATCATCGGCGACAATGTCACTTTGTATCAGGGGGTAACGCTGGGAGGAACAGGAAAGGAACACGGGAAGCGTCATCCAACCCTGGGCAGCAACATTATGATCGGTGCAGGTGCGAAGGTGCTGGGTTCCTGTACCATCGGTGACAACTGCAAGATCGGCGCGGGCAGCGTGGTGCTCTGTGATGTGCCGCCTAATTCTACTGTGGTAGGGGTGCCGGGGCGCGTGGTAAAACGATGTAATGTGGCGCTGCCCCAGGATACCATGAACCAGACGGATCTGCCGGATCCCGTGCGGGAAGATATAGCGGATCTCCAGAGAGCCAACACAGAATTGATCAACCGCGTCCTGGAACTGGAACAGCAGATGAAACAGTGCCTTCGCGCAGATAAAGATGGTGGCAGTGCGCAGGCGGCAATGAAAGCAGAATAGAAGAAACAATGACAGAAGAAGCAGCGACAAAGGAAACAATGACAGAAGAAGCGATGGCAGAAGAAACAATAACAGAAGAAACGATGGCAGAAGAAACAATAACAGAAGAAACGATGATAGAATAAATGATGATGGGAGAAATAAGTATGGAAAACAAACTGCAGATGTACAACACATTGACAAGGAAAGTGGAACCGTTCATTCCCAATGTGGCGGGGAAGGTAGCTATGTATACCTGCGGCCCGACGGTGTACCATTATGCCCATATCGGCAACCTGAGAAGCTATATCATGGAAGATTTGCTGGAAAAGACCCTTCGCTATATCGGTTACGATGTAAAGCGTGTCATGAACATCACTGATGTGGGTCATCTTTCCAGTGATGCGGACACAGGGGAGGATAAGATGCTGAAAGGGGCGAAGCGGGAGCATAAGACAGTGATGGAGATTGCCGGGTTTTACACGGATGCCTTTTTCAGCGACTGCGGAAAGCTGAATATCAAGACGCCTGATGTGGTGGAACCGGCCACCAATTGCATTGCAGATTTTATCCGCGTCATTGAAGGGCTTCTGGAAAAAGGATATGCCTACGAGAGCGGCGGCAACATCTACTTTGATACTTCTAAGCTAAAGGATTACTATGTGTTCTCCAACCAGAGCGAAAGGGAACTGCTGGTGGGTGTGAGGGATGACGTGGATGAGGACCGGAATAAGAGGAACAAAAGTGATTTTGTGCTGTGGTTCACTAAGTCCAAGTTTGACGACCAGGAGTTAAAGTGGGATAGCCCCTGGGGCATCGGATACCCCGGCTGGCATATCGAGTGCTCCTGCATCAGCATGAAGCATCTGGGTGAGTACATGGACATCCACTGCGGCGGCGTGGATAATATTTTTCCGCACCACACCAATGAGGTTGCCCAGAGTGAAGCTTATCTGGGACATAAGTGGTGTAATTACTGGTTCCATGTACATCATTTAAATGATAAATCCGGCAAGATGAGCAAGTCCAAGGGAGATTTCCTCACGGTGTCGCTTCTGGAATCCAAGGGTTATGACCCCATTGTTTACAGGCTGTTCTGCTTGCAGTCCCATTACCGTAAGCCGCTGGAATTTTCTTATGAAAACCTGGACAATATGGTTGCCGCATACGATAAACTGGTAAAAAGAATCGGCGGCCTGCAGAAAGAAGGCGAGGTAGACCAGGCAAAGTTCGGAGAGTACAGGGAACAGTTTGAGGCGGCTCTGTGCAATGACCTGAATTCTTCCATGGCGATTACCGTGCTCTATGATATGTTGAAAGCGGATATGTCGGATGCCACCAAGTATGCCCTGGCGGAGAGTTTTGACCAGGTTCTTTCCCTGAACCTGACCACGGCCCATGCCGCAAGGGAAGCGGACAATGGCGTGGATGCTGAACTGGAAAGCTATATTCTGGAAAAGATTGAGGAGCGCAGGGCGGCGAAGAAAGA
>CANDMD010000254.1 GCA_947385725.1 uncultured Lachnospiraceae bacterium
CTTCCGATCTACAGCCTTCTCCCGTCCTGCCCTCAGGGAAACACTGATCAGATCGGCATTTCCCTATGAACTGTCCACAGTTTCTCCGGAAGTTTCAAGAAATAACCTCTATTTCTTTCAGCTTCCTCATCTCTCGTCAGATATGCTCCAGTCCCCCGTCCAGAAGCTCCTTGATGATCACTCGTTCATCCATGGGATACTTTTTCCCTCTGATCTCCTGATAGTCCTCATGTCCCTTTCCCGCCAGGACGATAATGTCTCCCTCCTGCCCTTGGGAAATGGCATAGGCGATAGCCTCCCTGCGGTCGCAGATCTCCACATAACTGCCCTCTGTTTTCGCCATGCCCACTTTGATGTCGTCTATGATCGCCTGAGGTTCCTCGTCCCTGGGATTATCCGAGGTGATAATGGTAAAGTCCGCCAGCCTGCCGCTGACCTCCCCCATCTCATAGCGGCGGAGCCTGGAGCGGTTCCCACCGCAGCCGAACATGCACACCAGGCGTTTGGGCCGATATGCTTTCAGGGTGGTCAGAAGACTTTCCAGAGCCATTGCATTATGGGCGTAATCGATCAGCACCGTAAACCGGTCGGAAACCCTGACCTTCTCAATCCTGCCTTTCACGTGGGCCTCCAGCAGCGCCTGCCGGATCGCAGGGACTTCCACACCGAAATGACGACAGATGGCAATGGCGCAGAGCGCGTTATAGACGCTGAACTGTCCCGGCATGGGCACTTCCGCGTCAAAGTCCATCAATCCCCCGACATGGAAATCCACTCCCAGCCTGCCCGGCGCATGGATCAGCTCCGGACGCTCAGCGCGGAGCATACAGTTTTCTCCCATGCCGTAAGTTTCCAGTTCACAGGTGTGTCCCTTGACCATCTGTCCGGTATGGGCATCATCACCGTTGACGATACCCACCTTGCACTGCCGGAACAAAAGACCCTTACATTCCATATATTCCTCAAAGCTGTCATGCTCGCCGGGACCGATATGGTCCGGCTCCAGATTCGTAAAAATACCATAATCGAACACAAATCCCTGGGTGCGGTGCAGCTTCAATGCCTGGGAGGACACTTCCATGACAACCGTGTCCAGTCCCTCCTCCACCATCCTTGCAAAATCCTGCTGCAGCAAAAGGGATTCCGGCGTGGTATTCGCCGCCGCGATATGTTCTTCCCCGATGATCGCCTCGATGGTTCCCACCAGTCCCACCTTAAATCCCGCATGCTCCAGAATGGATTTCACCAGATAGGTGGTGGTGGTCTTTCCCTTGGTTCCCGTAATGCCGATCACCTTCAGTTTCTCCGCGGGATACCCGTACCATGCGGCCGCGATGAAGGCCATTGCATAACGGGTATCCTTTACACGGATCACCGTCACGTCTTGATCTGTCACACCCTCCACAGGCTTGGAGGTGATCAGCGCCACCGCTCCTTGCCGCACTGCTTCTGCCGCCCTGTCATGGCCGTCGTACTTCACTCCCTTTATACAGAAAAACAGGCAGCCCGGACATGCCTTGCGGGAATCGTTCACCACTTCCGCAATCTCCCTGTCCGCGCTTCCCTGTACACATTCATAATCCAGCTTCTCCAGCAGTTTCAATAAATTCAATCCGGTCACCAAGCCTTTCCGCAATCCATACCTAATCTATTTTACTCTAATTTATGGATTTCTACCACCCTTTTTTTCTTTCGCCGGAAATCTATCAATGAAGGGGACGGTATCTGTTGGTTTTTTTGCGGAGGCGAAGGGGACGGCGATGACGTGCTGTCCTGCCTTTCCGCAGTTTGAAATTAAATAAGGTCAAATGTCAAGGAAACTCGCGATTACCCCTTCTCCCCCACGTCCCCCTGGACGCGAAAGGACCTCGGCTTGCGCCGAGGCCTTTCGCTATTTTCTTATGAGGGGGGAGATAGTGAGTTCATCAACTATCCAAGATATATAATAAACGGTAAATGTGTCCAAAGTGTGTTCAATTTCTAAGAAAAAAATAAAATAAATCTGAAACGGAAATAAAAATGTGTTAAAATGATTTAGCCTGCTTTTGCATAAATAGTGATAACATCCAGGAGTTTACATATGAAAATCGTGATCTGTGACGACAGCATTGAAGACATGCTGAAAATAGAAAAGCTGCTCAAAACATATTCGGTCTTATTTCCCGATGTCCATTTTGTCATCGAGAAATATTCCGATTCCGACAGACTGTACCGGCAGATACAGGAAAGGGAACTGGCTGATATCTATCTGCTGGATATGGTCATGCCCCGGAAAAACGGGATTGATATCGCCGCTTTGCTCCGGAAGCTGGGCAGCGAAAGCGTGGTCATCTACATCACTTCCTCCGATGACTTCGCGCTGGAATCCTATCAGGTCCATGCTGTAAGGTATCTGCTGAAGCCTGTCTCCCTGACCGGACTGCCCAAAAGCCAAAAAGGAAAGAATCATGGCCTGGGTATGCAGAGCGTGTCCGCCTTTGCCGACAAGACAGGCGGAAATATTGGCTGCTTTTGTGAAGACGGCATATTTCAGATCATGCTTTTTGCGAAATTTCAGGTAATATTGTGAAAAAAAAAGGATGAAAAAATCCCCTCTTGCGGTATAATTAAGAATAACGTTTTGATATTCTATGATTACAAGGGGATACCTTCATGCAGAAAACATTTATCCGGTACACGGTTTTTATCATAACATCCGCTATTTTAGTGATTCTCTTTTTCAATTTCCTGTTTAACCTGCACTTTCTGGAGGCCAGGCAGTTTGAAGTCTTTTACGAAAAGACAGAACAGATGATCCACACCCTGGAGAATAATCAGGAGGAACTCCGGTTATTGAATGATAGCCTGGACGAAGATTATCTGACAAGGGCAAAGGCTGCCGCATATGTGCTGGACAGACAGGAGGAGATTTCCATGGATGTGGAGGAAATGCAGTATCTGGCTGACCTGCTCAACGTCGATGAACTCCATGTCATCAATGAAAACGGAATCATCGAGGCGGGCTCCGTATCCAGATATGTGGGTTTCGATATGGCGAATCATGCCCAGACCAGCCCTTTCCTGGATCTGATCGGCCGCGGGGATGAGAACGCATATCTGATCCAGGAAGCACAGCCCAACGCGGCGGAAGGCAATATCATGCAGTATGTGGGCGTAGCCAGAAAAGAACAGGACGGGGTGGTTCAGGTAGGATTTACCCCCACGAGACAGTTGGAGGCTCAGTCCAGAAATACCTACGACTATATTTTCTCCAAATTTCCCACAGACATCGGGGAGGAGCTTTTCGTGGTAGACACCTCCACCGGAAACGTCCTGGGACATTCCAACGGACTGAACCAGGATTTTTCCTTCGACTGCTACCGGCTGGGGCTGCTTCTGGGCTGCGCGGAGGGCGCCTGTGAAAAGGGCCGTGACGGCCAGGTCATGTATGTAGTCAGCAGGCAGTATGAAGACGTCCTGTTGTGCGCCGCCCTTCCCCTGAATGTTCTCTACCAGAAGCTTTGGGGGAATGTCCTTATCACCTTAATTTACCTGCTGTTCATCGAAGCCGTTGTCATTCTGCTGCTGAACTATCTCATTAAACGGAAGGTGATCGGGGGCATTCATGACATTATAGAAAACCTGGACTCCATAACCAACGGCAATCTGGACACCAAGGTAACGGTGGAGGGAAACCTGGAATTCAAGGAACTGAGCAGAGGCATCAACGCCATGGTAAAGAGTATCATCAGCCTGTCCGACCGTATCTCTTCCATTATAGAGCTCAGCGGCATTCCCCTTGCCGCATTTGAATATGAGAGAGGTCTCAATCATGTGTTCGTCACTTCCGGGCTGAGCGGGCTGCTGGGTCTGTCCGACAGGAAAGCTGCCGAACTGTACCATGATTCGGCCCTGTTTGATCAATATATCCGCGCCGTCACTGAAAATCCCGTAAAAGGGGAAGATCAGGTTTATCAGATAGAAAACGACAGGTATCTCCATATTTACATATCGGAATCACCTGACGGTTTCCAGGGCATCATAACCGATGTCACAAAGGATATCCTGCAGAAAAGACAGATGCAGTACGAAAACACACACGACCCTCTCACCGGCCTGTATAAATTTGATCATTTTAAGCAATTGTCCGCGGAAGCGTTGTCAGAAATGGCTGCCGGAAAAACCGCCGCCATGGCAATGCTGGATCTGGACCATTTTAAGTCCGTCAACGACACTTACGGACATGACGCAGGAGACCTCTATCTACAGAGTTTTGCCAACATCATGCATTCCATGCCCGCTGAGCATTTCCTGTGCGCAAGGCGTTCCGGGGACGAATTTTGTATGCTGATCTTCGACTGTGAGGACAGAGCCCATGTCGTCCGGCATCTGGACTTTTTCTATGAGATGCTTCACAAAAGCAGCGTGGCGCTTTCCGGGGAACAGTCAAAGACCATAAGCGCCTCCTGCGGCTTTGCGCTTGCGGAGGAAACCGGAATCAATATCGGGACACTTTTGAGCCGTGCGGATGAAGCTCTCTATGAAGTAAAGCGGAGCACAAAGGGAAAATATGCGGAATATCTTCAGCAATAATGCTGCATCACATACTGTAAGTCCGTCTTTCCCCTGTAGGTGTTGAGCCCCAGCTGATACACCACTGAAACCGGAAAACCTCCCCTGCCCGTGTAGAGCGCTTCCTCGCTGCCGAGCCCGTACTTTTCATTCAGGAACAGCCCGAATTTCTCCAGGTCCCCGAAGAATACAAGCTGCCTGCCCTCTCCCTCCGGCGTGCTTACCCGGAAACGGGCACAGTTCTTATTGGCACCCATCTTAATGCCGGATCGGAAAACCAGTTCTTTCTGGGCAAAGAGGGGCTTCGGGTTCCCCACCCCGAAGGGTTCCAGCAGTTCCAGCTCCTCCGCCAGCTTCCCGTTGGCATAGACCAGGGGCATCGGCACGTCGATATGCACCCTGGGAATAAAGTCATCCTCCGTCAGCGCTGCCTGTTCATTCAATGCCTTTCTGAGGGGCTCTATGTCCTTTTCCTCCATGGAAAGCCCCGCCGCCAGCTTATGTCCCCCATATTTGGTAAAGTACTGCTTTGCCGCCGTCATAGCCTCATACATATGATAGCCCTCAATGGACCGGCCGGAACCCTTTACCCCTTCCTCTCCCCTGGTCAGGATAAAGACGGGATGGTTATATTTCTCCCTGACACGCCCTGCAATGATACCGGCAAGGCTTTCATGGACATCC
>CANDMD010000255.1 GCA_947385725.1 uncultured Lachnospiraceae bacterium
AAGATCCTGGTGTCGGACAGGGCACAGATCGTCATGCCCTATCATATTTTGTTTGACCAGTATGAGGAGGAGAGACTGGGTGGCAAGTCCTTCGGCTCCACTAAGTCCGGTATCGCGCCGTTCTATTCCGACAAGTACGCGAAGATCGGTTTCCAGGTAAGCGAGCTCTTCGACGAGGAGCTTTTGAAAGAAAAGGTGGAGCGGATCAGCGAGATGAAGAATGTGCTTTTGGAGCATCTGTACCATAAACCGCTCATCGATCCGCAGGAGCTGCTGGCAACGCTTCACGAATACAGGGATATGGCAGCGCCTTATGTGTGCGACGTGTCCGCTTTTCTGGACAAGGCGTTAAGGGAGGGAAAGACGATTCTGCTGGAAGGTCAGCTGGGCACTTTGAAGGATCCGGATCATGGAATCTATCCCATGGTGACTTCTTCCTCCACCCTGGCAGCTTACGGCGCCATCGGCGCGGGTCTGCCCCCCTATGAGATCAGGCAGATCGTCACAGTCTGCAAGGCATATTCTTCCGCAGTGGGTGCGGGCGCATTCGTGTCCGAACTGTTCGGTGACGAGGCGGAAGAACTGAGACGCAGAGGCGGTGACGGAGGTGAGTATGGCGCTACCACAGGCCGTCCCAGACGTGTGGGCTGGTTCGACTGCGTGGCCTCCAAATATGGCTGCCGTTTACAGGGAACAACGGATGTGGCGTTTACCGTACTGGATGTGCTGGGCTATCTGGACGAAATTCCTGTCTGCGTAGGCTACGAAATTGACGGAGAGGTCACCACGGACTTCCCTGTCACCGCGAAGCTGGAAAAGGCGAAGCCCGTGTTTAAGACGCTCCCCGGCTGGAAATGCGAGATCCGCGGTATCAGAAATTATGACGAGCTGCCGGAAAACTGCCGCGGTTATATTGAGTTTATAGAGCAGCAGATCGGTTATCCTGTCACCATGGTCAGCAACGGACCCAGCAGGGATGACATTATCTACAGGGAGAGCCCGCTGAAAAAGTAATATAAAACAGGGTGAATGTACTATTCACATAAAACGGCGTATCCGTTGGGTGCGCCGTTTTTACAGGGGGGATTCCCCGGGACAGCTGCGGCCTGACAGGAGTTTAGGGATGACAGAAAATCTTGAATATTTTAAAGTGTTTTACTATACCGCCAAACTGGGCAGTGTGACAAAGGCCGCAAATGAACTGTCCATCTCACAGCCTGCCGTCAGCCAGTCATTGAAACAGCTGGAGAAGAATCTGAATGTGTCCCTCTTCCAGCGCGCCGCAAGGGGCGTCAGACTTACCGCCGAGGGACAGCTTCTCTTTTCTTATGTGGAAAAGGGCTATGAACAGATCAGGCTGGGGGTGGAGAAATTAAGGCAGATGCAGAATCTGGAACTGGGGGAAGTGCATATCGGCGCCAGCGATATGACGTTACAGTTTTACCTGCTTCCCTACCTGGAAAAGTTTCACGAGAGATATCCTGATATCAAGGTCATTGTCACGAATGCGCCTACGCCGGAAACCTTGCAGCTGCTTCGTACAGGAAAGATAGACTTCGGAGTGGTCAGCACTCCCTTCGCGCAGTCGGAGGATATTCTGTCCACGGAAGTCAGGGAGATCGAGGATGTATTCGTGGCGGGGAGACGGTTTATGGCCTATAAAAACAGGATGCTTGATCTCAAGGACCTGGAGCGGCTGCCGATGATCTATCTGGAAAGGAATACCAGCACCCGAAGCTATATGGACGAATATCTGGCGCAGAATGGAATCGTTTTGCAGCCGGAATTTGAACTTGCCACCAGCGGCATGATCGTCCAGTTTGCCCTGCGGAATCTGGGGGTTGGCTGTGTGGTACGGGATTTTGCGGCAGAGTATCTAAATGAGGGACTGCTCTTTGAACTGAGATTCAATAAAATGATTCCCAAGAGAAGCTTTTGTGTGGTTCAGAGCAGAAAGAGCGTACTGTCAGCAGCGGCGCGGAAGCTGCTGGCTATTATGGAATAGAGAAGAGATTTTATGGCAAAGAAATTTTATTGATAGTAAAGAGATTTCACAGCAAAGAAATTTTATCTATAGCGAAGAGACTTCATAGTGAAGAAATTCTATTTATAGTGAAGAGACTTCATAGTGAAGAAATTCTATTTATAGTAAAGAGACTTTATAGTAAAGGGACTTCATCGTAAAGAAATTTACTGGGAAAGGCAGGATTGGACATGATACGCAATATTATCTTCGATATCGGGAACGTGCTTACAGATTTCCGGTGGAGGGATTTTCTGCAGGATAAGGGATTTGATGACGCCATGATAGACAGGATCGCCAAAGCATCCGTGGAGAGCCCTGTGTGGAATGAGATGGACAGGGGTGAATGGGATGTGGAGCGCCTGATGGCTGAATTTGTAAAGCAGGATCCGGAGATTGAGCCGGAGCTTCATGCCGCCTATGACAATATTACAGGCATGGTCACAAAGCGGGATTATGCCATTCCCTGGATCAAGGAGCTGAAAGCGAAGGGATACCACGTGTTCTATCTGTCCAATTTCGCGGAAAAGGCTTATGAGGACTGCGGGGAGGCGCTGGACTTCATCCCTTACACGGACGGCGGCATTTTATCTTATCAGGATAAGGTCATCAAGCCGGACGAGAGGATCTATCAATTGCTGCTGTCCCGATTCGGCCTGAAGGCGGAGGAGTGCGTCTTTCTGGATGACACACCGCGGAATGTGGAGGCGGCGCAGAAGCTCGGGTTTTATGGGATCTGTTTTCGTACCAGGGAGCAGGCACAGGAGGAACTGGACAAGCTCACGCAGTGAACGATGCCGGGTGTGCGAACCCGATGTGGAAATTTTCCCGGTGTTCCATATACCAATTGACGATAACCAATTGGAAAATGGAACACTACATGGACAGACCTGACAGGCGCCATTCGTGGGAAAAGTAGCTGTACCGGAGACGAAATATCTTCTGCGTGCCGCAGACATTGGCGGCGCAGGAGAAATTTACGCCCACTTTATTTTTGTCCTGATCCTCGGACAATACTTTATCGACAACGACACTGAGCAGTTCTCCGGTTTTGTCACGGAACCGGAACCGCATCGGTGTGATCTTCCCGTTTGTGTCAGTGCAGGAAATCATCTGTACCGGCATATCAATGCGCAGAATGCTTTCCAAGGCAAATCCCCCTTTCTGAAAAAACATTCCAACACGTTTATCTATGCTATTATAATAACACATGGAACATATGTTTGCGCGTGGAAATTATTTCCGTGTCCTCCGGACAGATTTAAGTCTTCGGTGTGCGTGGGAATCCAATGTTTTTTATATGTTTTGTTTTGTAAGGAAATTATATGTCAGGATTTGTAAAGGAAACTTGACATAATGCAGATCCTGTGCTATCATGAGGATGTAAAGGAAACTTTACAAAAAGAACAGGAAATGTCCTCAGAGAAAAAGAAAGCAGCAGTGAGGAAGAATGGAACAGGAGAGGAGGAACCATGTGGAAAACAGGGTGGAGGAGCTGAGGAAAAATCTGGGTATGAATCAGGAGGATTTCGCGAAAGCTATCCGTGTTTCAAGACAGACAGTCAGTTCCATTGAAAACGGGAAGTACAATCCTTCGCTGGAATTGGCGTTTGCCATTGCAGATTTTTTCGGTAAGACGATAGAGGAGATTTTTATACATGAAAGGAGAGATCGAAATGAAAAAGAGTTATCTGATTGAGGGTGTGGTATTTTTTGTCGGGGGACTGACCCTTCTGGGTGTGGCGCTTTTCACTGATACGGTGCTGGACAGTCTGCTGTTTGGGTTTGCCAGCGGCGCCGCCTGTGCGGGATTAGTAAGTATCTGCAGATATTTTTACTGGAAAGCGCCTGCAAACGAGGACCGGTATCAGGAAAGGCTGGCGAAAGAGAAGATTGAGCTGCATGACGAACTGAAAGTAAAGCTGCGGGACAGATCCGGACGATATGCCTATGTGCTGGGACTTTTGGCCGTCTCCGTTTCCATGATGGTATTCTCGATACTGGGCAAACTGGACATTGTAGGAGATTCGAGGATCATCGTTCTGTATCTGGGAGGATATCTTGTGTTTCAGGTAGTGGCGGGCAGCGCAATTTATCGTCATCTGCTTAAGAAATATTGAAAAGGTTCAAGCCGTTTCAGGCCTGATGCTCCCCTGCCTGTGCGGGGGACTCAGGCTTTGGGGCTTCTGTACTTTCTTCTTTTCCCGCGCTAAAATCCAGATTGGCCATGGTCTTTCTGCCGGTCAGCTTTCCATACATCCACGTATAGACCCAGATCAGGATGGGAATGGCGATGGTTGCGAAAAGGCATATCCAGAACAGACGGCCCGAAGAGGAGCCGTCCGCTATGGCGATAACCAGAGTGGCGGTATAGAGCAGCACCAGCAGGATGACGCCCGCCATGGCTACAATCTGTCTGGATGTAATCCCGGTTCTTTTTTCATTTTCAGTGTTATTTTTTTTGTCCTTATCCATCATATCCTCCATGTAAAAGGTGCATGCTTCCTGTAAGGGCGTATTCTTGTTCTTTCTGCAATGCTGTATTCACCATGCACAGGCAGACAGCATGAATGTTTTATGTCGTGGAATCAAGGAGCCGCTCCCATGATCAGGATTCTATCATAGCATTTTGCGGGTGTTTATACAAGAGTATTTCCTGCGTTTACATAGGTGTTTCCCTTATCTTGTTTCATGTGCTGCCCACTCACAGCCGGCGGATAGTGCCGTAAATTATTACGGGCAGACCATTCCGCTGGTCATAGGGCATGAGTCACTGGCTCTGGAATAACGAAAAGCCCCGGCGCTGTGTTCCCACAGCACCGGGGCTTCCTTAAAAAGGGGAGGATATTATCCTCCGGGGAGGATAAGTATTATTTTTATCTTTTGTAGTATCAAAGGAGGGGGTTCCTTGACAATACATAGTTTAGCCCGTGGATCAGGTTTTATACAATTTAAAAAAAATTATTTAAAAATTTTTGTATTCGTCCCCGACAGGCTTTTCCTGAAAAAAAAGGATTGCCTGTTCACGTAAACTGTTATATACTGGAATGGGTTGCAGGAAGAGCGGCCCCATATAGAACGATAAGTATTATGAGTGTAAGGATGGTACAGGAAACATGACATTATTGGAAGAGTGGAGAGCAGCCAGATCGGAAGAGCACACGTCTGAACTCCAGTCACAGTTCAGGATCT